>JAGODO010000277.1 GCA_017998165.1 Flavobacteriales bacterium
GCCCAAGCCGACGTGAAGGATCAGGTAACGGCCTCCATCGGTTCAGGCGATGTGAACGCCTTGGGTGATAAGCTTGTTGCCAACGTGGACCTCACCGTGCTGGCTACCAGTGACTACTACAGCAAGGCCCAAGCCACCGGCATCCTGCGCAAGTTCTTCACCGAACATGAGCCCAGGGGGCTGCGCATCGAGCATGAAGGCACCAGCAAAATGGGGGACCGCTATTGCATCGGCCAGTTGAGCACGGCCAATGGCACCTTCCGCGTCACCTTTTTCCTGAAGAAGACAGGCGATGCCACGCAGGTGAAACAGCTGCGCATCGAGAACAGCAACAAGTAGGTCCCGGTGCTGCCTGAAGGAACCGAGGACCTGATCCGGCGCGCCCTGTTGGAGGACGTCGGTAGCGGCGACCATACTTCCCTTTCCACCATTCCCACCGGATCGCGCGGTGCAGCGCGTCTGTTGGTGAAGCAGGACGGCGTGCTGGCCGGAGTGGAACTTGCCGAGGCCATCTGCGCCCACTTCGACCCAGCACTGCGCCTGCGCATCCTTATCCAGGATGGCGCCGCCGTGAAGGTCGGCGACGTTCCGTTCACCATCACCGGTCCCGCCCGCAGCATCCTTACGGTGGAACGTACGGTACTGAACTTCATGCAGCGTATGAGCGGCACCGCCACACTGACACGCCGTTTCGTGGAGGCGTTGGAGGGGACCGGCTGCCGGGTGCTGGACACGCGCAAGACCACTCCCGTGTTGCGCGCCATCGAAAAGTGGGCCGTGCGCATCGGCGGAGGACACAACCATCGACATGGCCTGTACGACATGGTGATGATCAAGGACAACCATGTGGACTTCGCCGGGGGCATCCCCGAGGCCGTGCGGGCCGCTCAACGGTATCTGTCCGACAACGCGTTGAAACTCGCGATCGAAGTGGAAACGCGCAACCTGCAGGAAGTCCAGATCGCGCTCTCGGCGAACGGCGTGCACCGCATCATGCTCGACAATTTCGGTTTCGAGGATCTGCGCAAGGCGGTGAGGCTCATCAACCGGGCCTGCGAGACCGAGGCCAGCGGGGGCATCACCCTGGCGAACGCCCGTCAGTTCGCCGACTGCGGGGTCGACTTCATCAGCGTGGGCGCGCTCACGCACAGCGCCGGCAGCCTGGACCTGAGCCTGAAGGCGATGATCTGATCGCCCATGTTCAAGCGGCTCTGGCGGAAGATCCTCTACTCGCAGGCCAATCGCCGCCTGATCGGCTGGTCCCAGCGCCTTGTGCTGCCCGGCTTCGACGGATTCAGTCTGTACCGGATCTCGCGCTTCTTCTTTCTGGCCCTCTCCGAAGGGAACCTCGTCATGCGCGCATCGGCCATCGCCTTCAAGCTCTTCCTCGCGTTCTTCCCCACCATCATCCTGCTGCTGACGCTCATCCCCTACATCCCGGTCCAGGATTTCCAGGAGAAGCTGATGGGGAATTTCCAGGACATGCTTCCCCTGGAGGTGTACGGCTTCATCGAAGACCTCCTCCACGACCTTGTTGTACGCAAGCACAGCGGGCTATTGAGCGTGAGTTTCCTGGTCGGGCTCTACCTGGCCAGCAACAGCATGGAGGCCATCATGAGCGGCTTCAGCGGCAGCTACCATATCGAGCGGTTCCACAGCCCTGTGAAGCAGCGGCTCATCAGCATGGGCCTCCTGCTCGCCCTCACCGTGATGATGGTGGTGGCCATGGCACTGCTTACATTCAGCAACCAGGTGATCCACAAGCTGCCCGAGTTCGGGATCCAGATCGGCGACCTGGAGCGCTTCGGCCTGTTCGCCGCCAAATGGGGCATCACGGTGCTGCTCATGACCACCAGCATCAGCTTGCTGTACAACGCGGGCGACCCGCATGCGCGGCGCTTCCGTGTGTTCACGCCGGGCGCTATCCTGGCCCTGTTGCTCACCATCCTCCTCTCCCAGGCCCTCGCCTTCTTCTTCAAGAACATCACCAATTACAACGCGCTGTACGGTTCGTTGGGCGCGATCCTGGCCGTGCAGCTCTGGCTGTACTTCAACATGATCGTGCTGCTTATCGGGTTCGAACTGAACACCAGCATCTCCAAGGCGCGCCGTGAACACACGGACACCTTGCGGATCAAGGCCGGCCGGGCTTGAAGGGGATCGGGTATTTTACACGCCCTTTGTCGCCCATGCCTGCATCCCCTTCCCTGCGCGCCGTTCTCTTCTGGATCAGCGGCCTGGTCTGCGCGACCCTCTCCGCGCAGCGCCATGACCCCCTCCATCCACCGGACACCTTCCGCAATGCGGACAATCCGCACTACTGGAAGAACAGACCACCCTATGATGGATACTGGCAACAGGACGTCCACTACCGCATCAAGGCCCGTTTGAACGAAACGGATGATGTCGCGGACGGCTCGGTGACACTCACCTATTGGAACAACTCACCGGATACGCTGCGCGAAGCGTTCTTCCACCTCTATGAGAACGCCTACGAGGCGGGCAGCTATCTGGAAATGCTCGACCGCGCCCAAGGGGGCGAGGCTTGGGACACCACCGCGCGCCGGGGTACCGACGTGTTCTCCCTGACCGTTGACGGCCATGAGGCGGAACGCACGATCGACAACACGATCATGCGCGTGATGCTGCCCGAACCGCTACCGCCCGGTGAGCGAACGACCTTCGAATGCACGTTCCGCACGCACTGGGGTGGTGGCTACCGCCGCATGAAGCTCTTCAATGCGTGGGGCTACAAACACTTCGATGGGACCCAGTGGTACCCGCGCATCAGCGTGTACGACAAACAGCACGGCTGGGACACTTACCAGCACTTGGGAAGCGAGTTCTACGGGGACTTCGGTACGTATGACGTGGAGCTCGACATGCCCAACAACATGGTGGTGGAGGCCACCGGCTGGCTGCAGAACCCGGAAGAGGTCCTGCCCGCCGACCTGCGCGCCAGGCTCGACATCCGGAACTTCAAGGACAAGCCTTGGAACGAGCGGCCCAGTGACATCATCCCGTACGACACCACGGTGCGAAAGACCTGGAAGTACCACGCGGAGAACGTCCATGACTTCGCGTTCACGGCGGACCCCACCTACCGCATCGGCGAAGCGGAATGGAACGGTGTGAAATGCATCGCGATGGCCGAGGAACCGCATGCCAGCGGCTGGCAGAACGCGGCGGAATACTGCGCCAAGGTCATCCGCTCGCACAGCACCAACTTCGGCATGTACATCTACCCGAAGATGGTGGTGGCCGATGCGCGCGACGGGATGGAATACCCCATGCTCACCCTGGACGGTGGGCGGGAACCCGACTATCGAGGCCTGTTCGTACATGAGATCGGACACAACTGGTTCTTCGGCATGGTGGGCAACAACGAGACCTACCGCGCCATGCTCGATGAAGGATTCACGCAGTTCCTCACCGCATTCGGTCTGGAGGACATCGATGGCGACACGCTCGTGGAGGATGCGCCGGCATCGAATTACGAGCGCACCTTCACCAGCCCGAAGTCCCCGCGAGAAGAAGAGGTCTACTACGGATATCTCAGCGATGCCATGCGTTGGGCGGTACCGCCGATCGACACGCACAGCGATGAGTTCGGCTACTACGAGAAGCAGGGCCTCGACGGCTACGGGCATGTGTACGCGAAGACCGCGACCATGCTGTACAACCTGCAGTACGTTCTGGGGGATACGCTGTTCCAGAACGCCATGAAGCACTACTTCGACCAGTGGAAGGTCGCACATCCCACCCTCGAGGACTTCCGCAACAGCATCATCCAGTTCACCCACGTGGACCTCAACTGGTTCTTCGACCAATGGATCTCCACGGACAAGCGCATCGACTACGCCGTTATCGGAGTAAAGGGACGCCATACCGATAATGGACAGGAGATCCGTTTCCGTCGCAAAGGCGACATGCAGATGCCCATCGACTTCACGGTGGAAGCCAAGGACGGCAGCAAGCACCATTTCCACATCCCCAACACCTGGTTCCAGAAAAAGACGACCGCCACCGTGCTGCCGCGCTGGATCGGATACGATGAACTGCAACGCGATCACACCGCCCACGTCAACATCCCCTCCGGCATCGCGGATGTGATCATCGACCCCACGTATCGCCTGGCGGACAGCTATCAGCCGAACAACAGCCTGAAACCCGCCTTCGAGGCGGGCTTCGATCATCACATCCGCAACCGTCCGGACCGTAAGGTGTACGAAGGCTTCGTGCGACCCGACGTCTGGTGGAACGGCTTCGACGGCGCGAAGGCCGGCGTGCATTTCCACAGCAGTTGGATGCGGTACAAGCACAAGCTCTGGCTCACGGCATGGATCAATACGGGCATCGGACAGCACCTGCCGGATGGAGCGCCGATCGTGGGCTACGATCCCATCAGCTTCAACTTGAAGTATGAGAACGCCACGGAGAAGCTGCTGCGCGGTTCGCGGGTGGAACTCGCGGCCCGCATGCTCGACGGACTGGAGCGCTACGCCGCCGCGTTCAAATGGGACCTGCCCGACAACAAGACCAGCCTGCGCACCTCCATGCGGTTCCTGTTGAGGCGCTCGATCGATGACCTGCGCTACCTGATGTTCCCGGATGAGTGGGAGCTCGACGCGCTGAACAGCGCCTGGGACAACAGCGTGCGGCACAAGTACGACTACGGGAGCGGCAAGGGCGATGTGCTGTTGAACGTGCGCAACAGTTCCGTCGGCTCCGCGAACGCCTACTCACAGGCCACGCTCACAGCGATCAACGAGAACCGCCTCGGAGGCCTGAAACTGCACACCCGCTGCTTCCTGCAGTTCGGTACCGGGAACACGCCACGTGAGAGCCGGTTGTTCCTCGCAGGCGCGTCGCCCGAGGGAATGATGGAGAACAAATACACCCGCAGCGCCGGTTTCACGCCCTACGACTGGTCGGGTTACGGCCCGGAGGTGAAGCACTTCCAGATGGGG
>JAGODO010000278.1 GCA_017998165.1 Flavobacteriales bacterium
GTCAATTCCGCGTCCGTGGCACAGCGCTATTTTTGTGGAGAAAGGAATACACGCCAACTCCCGACCCATGCGCCACTACAGGACTTCGGCCTTTCCGTATATGTTCTTTGGTATCGTGTTCCATGCGCTTCTCATGGGCCGGGTCCATGGGCAAACCGTTGAATTCGTCAGCGACATCAACCCCGGTGGTGATGGCAGTCCTTATGGATTCATTGAACTGGGCGGAAGCCTCCTCTTCGGTGCGGTCGATGCGGACGGCAACGAGTTGTGGCGCACTGACGGCACGGAGGCGGGCACGGTGCAGGTCAAGGACATCAAGCCTACCGGTTCATCCAACCCGATGAACTTCGTGCTGTATGATGGCAAGGTGTATTTCCGGGCGGATGACGGCACCCACGGCAACGAGATCTGGGTGAGCGATGGGACAGCTGATGGCACCTACATGGTCCAGGACATCAACCCGGGCGCGGGAGCGGGCGGGTTCGGATACCCTGTGGTGTATGGGGGCCTTCTCTACTTCGCCGCTGACAACGGCGCTGGAACGGAATGGTGGAACACCGACGGCACCTCCACCGGGACGGGTCCGTTCACCCAGACAGCGGGTGGATCGCCCGCGAACCCGTTCGAACATGACGGCCTCCTCTATTTCAGTTATAGCGATGGCGTGCACGGTCCGGAACTTTGGAGTACCGACGGCACTTCCGGTGGCACGGCGATGGTGAAGGACATCAACACCACCACCCCGGCGGGTTCTCAACCACAGCAGTTCGCCACGTACGCTGGTCTGCTGTACTTCTCAGCGGACGATGTGCTTCATGGTCGTGAATTATGGGTGACCGATGGCACAGAAGCGGGCACCCAGCTGGTGAAGGACATCGCCCCAAGCTCCGGTTCGGATCCACGTTACTTCACGGAGTTGGCCGGACAGCTCTACTTCTTCGCTTATGGCGGGGCCGATGGCGTGGAACTCTGGCGCACCGATGGCACAGAGACGGGCACGGAACAGGTGGTCGACATCAACCCGAACGGCGACTCGTCTCCGCTCGTACTCACCGTGTTCAACGATCACCTGTTCTTCAGTGCGAACGACGGCACGCACGGACGCGAACTCTGGATCAGCGATGGCACCGGGGCAGGGACGGAACAACTGCTGGAACTCAACCCCACCGGCAACGCCATGACGGGCTTCTTCGAATTCAGCTTCCAACCAAAGATCTACGCGGGCAAATTGTACTTCGTGGCTTCCGACGGAACGAACGGTTGGGAGCTCTGGCGGACGGATGGGACACCCACCGGCACTACGCGCGTGGAACCGGTCGGCGCCAACGGCAACTCCCCGCTCGATCTCACCGCCGACTTCGCGCTGTTCAACGGCTCGGCCTACTTCGGTGCGCGCTTCGATGCGACCGGCAAAGAGTTGTGGCGCGTTTCGGACAGCAATGTGGGCGTGGAGGAGCCCGCCTCCACGGAAGTCGGCCCGGTCATCTCTCCGAACCCGGCAATGGACATGGTGCGGGTCCGACACGCCCTGCCCACGGCGGGCCGCGTACGGCTGAGCGTATCGGATGCGACCGGCCGCGAGGTGCTGGTGCTGCTCGATGATCAACGAGCGGCGGGACCGATCGAGTTGAGCTTCGATACCCGTGCCCTGCCCGCAGGCTATTACACGGTCCGACTTCAAACAGCGAGAGGACCCTTCACCACGAGCCTCATCCACCCCTGACGCGCATGGGATCCCCGCTCCATTCCGGAACCCATGAGAACGATGGTCAAGTATCAGGTCCATTGGATCCTCTTCCTGGATCATCCGGGTTCGTCGGACTTTACGCGGAGCACGGCCTGAACATCGCCCGCGAAGCCGTTGATCGACATGCCGACGGTATCCTCGCCACACAAGTCGCCCTGCGCTTCCTGCGGACCGATGGCCGAACCCAGGACATCTCCTACGCCGATCTGAAGTCCTCCACCGCGCGCTTCGCGAACGTGCTGAGCGAATTGGAAGTGCTGAGAGGTGAACGTGTCTTCACGCTCGCGGGCCGGATCCCGGAACTCTATACCGCAGCGCTCGGCACCTTGAAGGCCGGTAACGTGTTCTGCCCCCTGTTCTCCGTCTTCGGCCCCGAGCCCGTCTTCCAGCGCTTGAGCCGTGGCGATGCCCGTGTGATCGTGACCACCGCCGCGTTGTACCGGAAGACCCTGTTGCCGATCATGGACCGGTTACCCGGTCTGCGGTATGTGCTGCTGGCCGATGCGGAAGTGGATGTGAGCCCGCTCGTGCGCTCCCTGCCAGCGATGATGAAGCAGGCATCCGCTGTTTTCCCCATCGCGCCCACCGATCCCGAGGGTCCGGCTCTGCTGCACTTCACCAGCGGCACCACCGGCATGCCGAAAGGCGCTTTGCATGTGCATCAGGCCGTGGAAATGCATGCCTTCACCGGAAGAACGGTGCTCGATCTCCATCCCGGGGACGTCTATTGGTGTACCGCCGATCCCGGCTGGGTAACGGGCACATCCTACGGCATCATCGCGCCATTGGTCAATGGGGCAACCATCATCGTGGATGAAGAGGAGTTCGATGCGGTGCGCTGGTACACCATCCTGCAGGAGCAAAAGGTGAACGTGTGGTATACCGCACCCACCGCCATCCGCCGCCTGATGCGCCTCGGTATCCGGCCGCGCGAGCAATACGACCTGTCGCACTTGCGCCTCATCCTCAGTGTGGGCGAGCCACTGCACGCCGACGCGGTGCTTTGGATGCAGGAGGCCTTCGGTGTGCCCATCCTCGACAATTGGTGGCAGACGGAAACGGGCGGCATCATGATCACCAACACCAAGGACCTGCCGGTGAAGCCCGGTTCCATGGGGAAACCCATCCCCGGCATCGAAGCGGCCATCGCGGAGATCGATGGGGATGCAGTGCATATCATCACCGGACCGGACAAGGCTGGTCATCTGGTACTGAAAAAGGGTTGGCCTTCGATGTTCCGCGACTACCTGCACGAGGAGGAGCGCTACAAGAAATGCTTCCAAGGCGAGTGGTACATCACCGGTGACATGGCGCACGTAGATGCGGACGGTTACTTCTGGTTCGAAGGCCGCGCGGACGACATCATCAAGACCAGCGGCCACATGGTGGGCCCCTTCGAGGTGGAGAGCAAGTTGATGGCGCATCCCGCCGTGGCCGAGGCCGCGGTGATCGGTGTGCCCGACCCGATGATCGGCGAGCTCGTGAAAGCGTTCATTGTGCTGAAGCCCGGACAGGCAGCCACTGAAGCCATGCGGATGGACATCATGGGCTTCGCACGCAAACAGCTCGGTGCCGCCGTGGCGCCCAAGGACATCGCATTCGTACCCGACCTGCCCAAGACGCGAAGTGGGAAAGTGCTGCGGCGACTGCTGAAGGCACGCGAACTGGGTTTGCCAGAAGGAGACCTATCAACCTTGGAGAAGCCATGAGCACAACGAACGATCGGTCCCGTTCGATGGGTTTGCTGCGGCAGATGAAGCTCATCCGTCACTTCGAGGAGCGCGCAGCGGAGATGTGACCGGATCTCGAATGGTGATGTTGGTCAGTTCCGGATGACAGCTATTCATTGACCTTTGAAGATGGGGACGCAAGTTCCTGTGCCTGATGACCCAATAACCCCATTCCCCATGAGAACCCGATCCATACTCCTCCTTTCCGTGCTCTGGAGCGCTGCCTGTGTGCAAGCCCAGGAACCTGCCCGCTTCCAGAAGGCTTATGGGCTTGATAGCAGCGAGACCGCGAGCGATGTTGTGCAACTCCCCGATGGAGGGTTCATGTTGGTGGGCACTACCAGCTCCAGCATCTCGGCCGGAGGTTCGGATATCTATGTGGTGCGCACCGATGCCCAAGGTGAACTGCAATGGGCGCGCAGTTACGGGGGAGGCGGCAATGAGGTTTTTGGTGGGATCGCCACCACGAGCGACGGGGGTATCGTCGTGGCCGGTAGTTCCTCGAGTTGGGCTTCAACGGACTCGATCGAACCCTACCTCCTGAAGATCGATGCGGCAGGTGACCCCGTGTGGTCGCGAACCTATGGAAGCATGGGTGGTTTCAATGGTGTCGCATCGACCCCTGACGGTGGATTCATCCTGGCCGGCTCGGATGGAGCCTGGCCATCCGATTCCTCGCCTGATATGCTCGTCATACGGGCCGATGCCGATGGTGACACCTTGTGGACCCGACTGTTCGATACACCTTCTTCCCCACCACCGTTCGGCTCGTGGTCATTTGTTCGATTTGTCCGCGCAACAAGCGATGGTGGCTGCATCATTGGTGGCGGCGTTGCATCCGTTTTCGTTGGAACCGGGTCGCCGTTCCTCCTCAAACTGACCGCGGATGGAACGCTGTCCTGGTCGAATTACTATGCATTCCTGCAGGTCCATGATCTGCGGATCACTGCGGACGGCGATCTTCTTGTCTTGGGGACCGAGACCGATCTAATGTGGTACTACACCAGCTTGGAGCGTATTACGGCAACTGGGATCCCGCTCAGTCATCACCAATATTACCCAACCAACCTCGGTCGCAACAGCCTGTATATCCTCGACGATAATAGCATCGCCATTTGCGGAGACAACTCCATACTCCGGACCGATGCGGCCGGTGATGTGCTATGGGCGAAGGAGATCGTGCCAGGATCCCATGTTGGGTTAGGTAAGATACTGGTCGCAGCCGATGGTGATCTGGTGACCGCCGGATACTTGACCGATACCATGGGCTTGAGCACATATGCTTTGCTGATCAAGACCGAGGACGGCGCGAACGGATGTGGCATGGAACCATTGGCGGCAAGCAGTGGCTCATACAGCACGGCCTCGTCACCATTACCCCTGCCGCTGGGCCTCTGGACGGGTCAGGTGGAAGAGGTGGTCACTCAAGTCGGGTCCGGCGGCACCACCACCGATATCTGCATCGGCAC
>JAGODO010000279.1 GCA_017998165.1 Flavobacteriales bacterium
AGGTGAGGTCCTGGGGAAGGCTGAGGCTGAAGATGCGGTACCGCTCACTGAACTGGCGCATGTAGTCCAGGTCCGTGTCCGTGCCCACCGTGCTGAAGGTGAACAGGTGGACGCACAAGGCGCCCAAGAGGAGCGCCAGGATGAGGATGAATGTCTTGCCGAACAAACGCATGACCGTGAAAGCGGGCGCAAAGATCACGCCTTCTGCGGCGGTTTCGTCCGTTTGGTCAATGTGAACAGGAAAATGAAAAGCGCCGCCCAGTACCCGATGAAGACCACCGAATGCCAGGTCCGCCACACGGGAATGAATTCCACCATGGCGAACACGAAGAAGAAGGACAGCGAGCCCAGCCCCCCGAAGACCAGGGCCACCTGCGCATCGCTCAGGCCCAGATAGCTCAGGTGATGGGTGGTGTGGTCCCGTCCCCCCACGAATGGGGAACGACCGCGCATCAATCGGTTCACCGTCACCGTGCTCGTGTCGATGATCGGCACAGCGAAGACGATCAACGTGCTCACCGCCTGGCGCCAGGGCTCAGTCTCCCCCGCCGCGTTCACCCCGTTCCAGAAACAGCGGATGCCAACAAAAGCGAGGAAAACGCCCAGGAACTGGCTGCCCGTGTCGCCCATGTACATGCGGCTCGGGTTCCAGTTGTAGAACAGGAACCCGCACAACGAGGCGATGATGCCGATCACCAGCACCACGTTGATCGTGACCAGCGGACCGCTCGTGAGCAGCACCAGCAGCCCGCAGGCCAGGATGCAGATGCTGGTGACGGTGGTGATCGCGTCCATGTTATCGAGCATGTTCACGGAGTTCATCATGCCCACCACCCAGAGCAGCGTGAGCGCGTAGTTCGCCCATTCGTTCTGCAACACATGGATGCTCGAGCCGGAAGCGATGAGGATGCACCCGCAGGCGATCTGCGTGGCGAACTTCAGCAAGGGCCGCGTGTTGTACGCGTCATCCGCCAGGCCCATGAGGAAGCCGAGGCCGGTGGCCGCGAGCAGCCCCAGCAATTCCGGCTGGTAAGGGTTCTCATACTTGGGGAACAGCGCCCCGTGCATGGCGAAGGCCCCGAGGAAAATGATGAAGAAGCCGATGCCGCCGAACGCCGGTTTCTGCGAGGCCGCCCAACGTACCATGCCCTCCTCCCCTTCGCGGATACCGAAGGTGCGGAAGAAGCGCATGAACACGCTGTTCACGATGAGCGCGAAAACGAGCGCCCCGAAGAAGAGGCCGCTGTAGATGAGGAAGAGCTGCGTGCCGCTGTACATCGCTCACGCGTTGATGGTCATCGCCGCCAGGGGAACACCCGCCCGGTCCTTCGCACTCAGCACCGGCTCGGTGACGCCCCAATCGATACCCAACGCGGGATCGTTCCAGAGCACCGTGCGTTCGCTCGGCGGGTGGTAGAAATCCGTGCATTTGTAGCTGAAGATGGTCGCGTCCTCCAGCGTGCGGAAACCGTGGGCGAAGCCCTCCGGGATCCAGAGCATGTTCTTCTCCTCGCCCGTGAGCACGATCTTGTAGTGCTGGCCGAACGTGGGGCTGTCGGGGCGGATGTCCAGGCAGACATCCAGCACCGCTCCGACGATCACGCGCACCAGTTTGCCCTGCGCCCGGGGCGGGGCCTGGAAGTGCAGTCCGCGGAGCACACCCGCCTGCGAGCGGCTCTCATTGTCCTGAACGAAACGCGGATCGAGCCCCGAGGCCTCCTTGAACGCCCGCGCGTTGAACGACTCGAGGAACCAGCCGCGCTCGTCACGGAACACCTTCGGCCGCAGTACGAGCAGACCTTCCAGGGGAGTGCGTTCGATCTCCATCACTTCTTGCCGGTTCCGGTCAGCTTCTGCCACAGGCCTTCTTTGCCCGCTTTCTTGATCTTGCCCTTCTCCTCGTAATAACCGTAGCCGTAGCCGTAGCCATACCCGTAGCCGTAACCGTAGCTGTAGCCGTACTTGTTGCGGTCGATGTCCACCCCGTTGAGCACCGCGCTCAGCTTGCGGATACGGTTCTCGTTGATCAGGCGGTCCACGTTGTGTACGAACACCTTCTTGGAGTAGTCCGCACGGAAGATGTAGATCGGATAGTCCGCCATCTGGATCATGCTGATACCGTCCGTGACGAGGCCCACCGGCGGATTGTCGATCAGGATCAGATCATAGCTCTGCTTCAATGTCTCCACGATCTGCATCATGCGCGGACCGAGGATGAGTTCGCTCGGGTTCGGCGGGATGGGCCCCGCTGTGATGAAGTCCAGGCCCTTCAGGCTGCTGTGCTGCACACAATCCTCGATCGTGTCCTTGTCGATCAGCAGTGTGCTCATGCCGCGCATGTTCTCCACACCGAAACCCAGGTGGATCTTCGGCTTGCGCATGTCCAGGTCAAGCACGATCACCCGCTTGCCGCCGAAACTGATGATGCCCGCCAGGTTGATCGCCACGAAGGTCTTGCCCTCGCCGCTGATCGTGCTGGTGATGGCCACCACCTTCGGCCCGGGCGAGTTGTCCACGAACTGCAGGTTCGTGCGCACGCTGCGGAAGCTCTCGGCGATGAGGCTCTTGGGGTTCTTGTCGATGAGCAGCTGGCTCACCGGGATCTCCTTCTTGTATTTGGGGATCATCCCCAGGATACCGATGCTGGCGTTGCTCAGCTTGGCGATGTCGTTCAGCGAGGTGATGTTGTCGTGCAGGATGTAACGGACCAGCACGATGAGCAGGCCGATGGTGATGCCCGTGAGGATGTACGAGACGATCACCAGGCTGCGATCGGGCGATACCGGCGAGGTCGGCAGCGGGGCATCTTCCAGTACACGGTTCTCCGGTACGTACCCCGCTTTGCTGATGCGGTACTCGATGTCCTTCTCGAGCAGGTCGATGTAGTACTTCTCGTTGATGTTGAACAGACGCTGGATGCGTGAGAATGCGAGCTGCTTTTCCGGGAGGCTCATGAAGCGGCCCTCGTACTCGTCGATGCGCGCCTCATAGTCCTGCTGTTTGCCCGCCAACCGCTTGCGCAGCGTGGAGATGCTCTCCATGATCAGCCGCTTCTGCAGGCTGATCTGCTTTTCGATCTCCTGCACCTCCAGGTTGTTCTCCTTCACCTCGATCAGCGCCTCCCGCCGTTCGTTCAGCAGGGACTCCAGCTTCTTGATCAGCGAGGAGAGGGTCTGCTCGTAGGAGGTGCCCACCAGCAGCGGCACCAGGTCGTACACGTCGATCTTGTCCGGATCCGCGTCCGTGCTCCGTTCGATCTGGTCCAGCAGGTTGTCCTCGATCTGGAGCTCCAGGATGCGGTTCTCATAGTCGTTGCTGCGCTCCAGCAGGAGCGGCATCAGCTGCTCCATATCGCTCACCCGGTTGTCCGTGCGGAAGCGTTGCAAGCGGATCTCGCTGTCCTTCAACTGGGCGAACACCGTGTCCTTCTGGCTCTCGATGAACCGCACGATGCTCTTGGCGCTCTCGCTCTTCCGCTCCAGGTCGTACTCGATGAAGGCGTCGGCCATGGCCTGCGTCGCATCGCGGGCCAGGAACTTGTTGTTGTCGCGACAGGTGATGAACACGGTCTTGGCCGTCTGGTCCTGGATGCCCACCTGCAACTGCTTGCTGAACCGCGCCACCAGGGCCTTCGGATTGTTGATCACGAAATACAGCTTGCCATCCTGGTCCGGCAGCGTTATCCCGCCTTCGCCAGGGCGGATCACACACCGGAAATGGGGGGTGGTGAACGCGGCGCCCAGCTGGTAGTCCGCCATGAACTGCTGCGTGCCGATCATATAGGTGACCCGTCCGTTACCGTCCGAAGCCATATCCACCGTGATCGGCAGGCCGCGCACCTCCGGATCCAGCACCACCAGTTCTTCCACGATGAAGAACGTCTCGGTATAGAACTCCTTGGTGAGGATATTGCCCTTGAAATAGTAGCTGACCTCCAGGGGCAGCCGCTTGAGTGCCTTGGCGATGAAGAACTTCGACTTGAGCAGTTCCACGTCCGCGTTCAGGTTCGTGCTCTCCATCAGCGGGTTCACCTCCAGCACCTTCTGCGCGTTGTTGGTCTCGCCCAACTGCATGACCACCTTGCTGTCGTAGGTGTTGGGCGTGTAGCGCAGGTAGATCGTGGCGGCGGAGAAGGCCAGCAGCAGGCACAGGACGATCCAGACCAGCGACCGCTTGAAGATGTACAGGAACAGCCCGAGATCGAACTCGTTGCTGAAATTGGTGATGCGCTCGCGGTAACTGTCCAGGCTCGCGGCGCGGTTGCTGACGTCGTCCAGCATCGGCTGCGGCTATTGGCTGAAGCCCCGAACGATGCCGATCACCAGCACGGTGCTCGTCAACAGGGCGATGATGGGGTTCAGGTCCGACAGGATCTCCCGGGCGATCTCCGGGTTGGGTTGCACGTAGATGATGTCGTCCGCCTGCACGGTGAGGTCGGCGTAGGGCAGGCCCTTGATGTCGCTCATGTCGAACAGATACTCCTTGCGCGGCCCGCCGTCCGGGTTCTTGCGGAACAGCTTGATCTTGCGCGCGTCGGCGCGTTTGTTCAGGCCGCCCGCGCTCGCGATCGCTTCCATGATCGTGGTGTTCGTGTTCTCCAACGGGATGATCTTGGCGTCCCCGCCGCCGCCGGGGAAAACCACCACGCGGCGGTTGTTGATGAACAACTGGACGAAGGGCCGGTTGTAGAACTCGGTGTACAGACCCTCCAACTTCAGTTCCGCCTCGCGGATCGACAGGCCGGTGAGCGGCACAAGCCCCAGCAGCGGAAGCTTCGCCCGGCCATCCGCATCCACCGTGTAGTTGAATACCGTGCGTAGATTCCGTTGGCCCTGGTTGTTATCGTCCACCAGATCGATCATCCGGAAACCATCGTTGGCGAAGAGCCGGAACGTGATGATGTCATTGGCCTGGATCCTGAAGGCCTGCGGCAGCGTGTCCGGCA
>JAGODO010000280.1 GCA_017998165.1 Flavobacteriales bacterium
CCAAGGCCGCAAGCAAGGCCCGTGGGAGAAGACCTGGGCCGATAGCGCGCAACCGCGTTACAAAGGCCAGTTCAAGGACGACAAGCCCCTTGGGACCTTCACCTACTCCAGCACGGCCGGCAAGGTGGAGAGCACAGTGGCCCACTATTCCACGGGTGGGGCCTCGCACGCCAAACACTTCCACCCCGACGGAAAATTGATGGCCGAAGGGCGATATGCGGGCGAGCAGAAGGACAGCGTGTGGAACTACTACGACGTCACCGGAGCGCTGCGCAGTATCGAGCGCTGGAAGGGCGGAAAGTTCAATGGGGACCAGGAGGCCTTCTTCGCCAACGGTAAGGTGGCCGAGCGCTGCACATGGAAGGACGGCAAGCGCAACGGGCCGTGCCAGCAGTTCTTCGACAATGGACAGGTGCGCACGAGCACCACCTACGTGAATGATGAGGCCAATGGTCCCAGCCTGGTCTTCACCGAGGACGGCAAGAAGGAGATCGAAGGCCAGAACGTCAAAGGCCAGCGGGACGGGCTATGGAAGCACTACAACACGGATGGTTCCGTGCTCATGCAGATCCTCTATGCCAAGGACAAAGTGGTGAAGGAGAAGAAGGAGAACGGCACGTTCCGCACGTTCTACCCGGACGAACAGCTGATGTCCGAAGAAACCTGGAAGCTGGGCAAGCGCGAAGGAAAGTTCACCGAGTACCACGACAATGGCCGCTGGGTGCAGCACCCCGCCAAGGTGGGGCCGCAGGGCGCGGAGAAAAGCGAGACGGAGCGCGTACTGGAAGGGCAGACGAAGAAGCGCGAAGGCGTCTACAAGAATGACCTGCTGGATGGTGAAGTGAAGGAGTGGGACGAGACGAACAAGTTGGTGAGGACGACGATCTACAAGGCGGGAGTGGAAAGTGGAAAGTGAGAAGTGGAAAGTCGATCCTGTTTGAAGGTTTGGAAAGTTTGAAGGTTGGTGGAAGATCCACCTTGGCGTCGACCCACCGGATCGACCGGACAAAACGAAATGAGCAAGCACGGACGGATATTGGTTGCCATGAGCGGCGGCGTGGACAGCAGCGTCACCGCGATGATGCTCCATGACCAGGGCTACGAGGTGGTCGGCGTAACGATGAAGACCTGGGACTACGCGGAAGCCGGCAACAGCAAACGCATCACCGGCTGCTGCGATCTGGACAGTATCAACGACGCGCGCGAGCTGGCGGTGAGCCGCGGCTTCCTGCACATCATCCTCGACATCCGCGAAGAGTTCGGGAGCAGCATCATCGGCAACTTCACCAGCGAGTACATGGCCGGACGAACGCCCAATCCCTGCGTGCTGTGCAATACCTTCATCAAGTGGGAAGCCCTGTTGAAGCGCGCCGACATGATGGACTGCGAACTGATCGCTACGGGACACTATGCGAACGTTCGCGAAGAAAACGCTCGGTGGGTGGTGAGCAAGGGCCGCGATGAGAGCAAGGACCAGAGCTATGTTCTCTGGGGGCTCGAGCAGAAGAACCTCGCCCGCACGCGCTTCCCCGTGGGCGGTTTCCGCAAGGCCGAGATCCGGGACATGGCGGCCCAAAGCGGCTTCGCCAACCTGGCGAAAAAGAGCGAGAGCTATGAGATCTGCTTCATCCCGGACAATGACTACCGGGGCTTCCTGAAGCGAAAGATGCCTGCTGCCTTCGAACAACTCGCCCAGGGCAAACTCGTGGGCCGCGACGGCACCGCCTTGGGCGAACACGATGGATACCCCTTCTTCACCATCGGCCAGCGCAAAGGGCTCGGCATCGCCACGGGCAAACCGATGTATGTGACCGACATCCGCCCCGAAACCAACACCGTGGTGCTGGGCGACAAGGAAGACCTGAACAAACAGACGGCGTGGGTGCGCTCGCCGAACTTCCAGAAGATCCCCGCATTGACCGGGGAAATGGAGGCCGTGACCAAGATCCGCTACAAGGACAAAGGCACCCCGAGCACGATCAGCCTGACCGGTCAACATGTGCGTGTGGACTTCCATACACCCGTGGGAGGCATCGCACCCGGGCAGAGTGCCGTCTTCTATGATGGGAACGATGTGATCGGTGGCGGTTTCATCGATCGGGAACCCGATAACGCATGAAGAACATCAACCACTTTCTGGTCGCCATCGCGATCGCCGGCGCCTTCTCCGCGTGCAAAAAGGACGACGCCGCAGAGGTCGACCTGGGGTACAACTACTTCCCGAAGAATATCGGCCACTGGATCGAGTACCAGGTGGACAGCATCCGCGTGTCGCTCAGCTTCGGCGTTCTGGACACCACGGTGTACACCTACCCGTTGCGTGAGATGCTCGTGGAGGATTTCACCGATGGCGAGGGGCGGGCCTGCCAGCGCGTGGTGCGTTACCTGCGCGACGACAACAACACCTGGTTGCCCAAGGACGTATGGTGGCAGACCCGCGACAACGTCCGCGCCGAACGTTCCGAGGAGAATCTGCGCCGTGTCAAGCTCATTTTCCCGCCACGGGCAGGCACGGAATGGGACACCAATGCGCCCAACACGGAGGATGCATTCGGGCTGGAATACGAGAACGTCGACCAGCCCATCACCATCAACGGGCTGACGTTCGAGAACACGGTGAGCGTGGTGAGCACGTTCGAGGACAACTTCGTCCAATCGCGGCATTACCAGGAGTGCTACGCGAAGGGCGTCGGCATGATCGTCCACGTGATGGACAGCGTGAACCATGAGTGGAATTTCGAGACGAACAACTGGAACAGCTACGATCGCTGGTACGTGAAATACGCGGTCACGGGCTACGGTAACTGAACCGGCCATGCTCCGGGCGGCGCTCCTTTCCGTTGGCCTACTGGCGATGCTGGCCGCCAGCGCGCAGACCGCTCCGGCCACCTACTGGGTCAGGTTCACGGACAAGACCTCCACGCCGTTCTCGATCGAAGCGCCGCTGGACTTCCTGAGCCAGCGCTCCATCGCTCGCCGGGAGAAACAGGACATCCCGGTCGAGGAGAGCGACCTGCCGGTGGACCCGGCCTATATCAGCGCGCTGCTCGCCGCAGGGCAGTTCCAGCTCCACACCGTGAGCAAGTGGTTCAATGCGGTAACGATCAGGAGCACGGATACGCTCGCGCTGGACACGGTCGCTTCCCTGCCTTTCGTGAGCGAGATGCGGTGTCTGCATCCGGGCGTTGCCCATGAAGGGCGGATCGGTGACAAGTTCCCACGGTCGAAGCGTGCGACCGAGAGCGCCACGCTGGACGGGACCTACGGCGCTTCGCTCCGCGCGATCTCCATGATGAACGGTCACCTGTTGCACGAACTGGGCGGCGCGCGCGGCGAGGGGCTGCTCATCGGCATACTCGACTCCGGCTTTGAACAGGCGGACTCCATGGCCGCCTTCACCGCGCTGCGTGACCGCGATGGCATCCGGCTTACCGGCGATATCGTTTGCCCCGGCTGCGATATCTATGAACAGCACTGGCATGGCCGCTCCGTGCTTTCCGTTCTCGCGGGCATGCTTCCCGGGAAGCTCATGGGCACGGCCCCGAACGCTGACTACGTCCTGTTGAGGACCGAGGACACGAACTCGGAGTATCCCGTGGAGGAGGACAACTGGATCCGTGGTGCGGAGGTCGCCGACAGCATCGGCTGCGACGTGCTCAACACGTCGCTCGGCTACACCGCGTTCGACGATAGCACCATGGACCACACGCGTGCGGACCTCGATGGCCTGACCACACGCATCAGCATCGCCGCGGGCATGGCGTCGCGCAAGGGGATGATCCCCGTGCAGAGCGCCGGGAACAGCGGCACCAGCGAATGGCGGTTCATCAGCGCTCCGGCAGACGCCATCGACATCCTCAGCGTCGGGGCCGTCGGCGAGGATCGGTCGGTGGCGGACTTCAGCTCGCGCGGGCCCTCGGTGGATGGACGGGTGAAACCGGATGTCTGCGCCGTCGGTCTCGGCACCATCGGCGTTTCAGGCAGTGGCGAGCACATCGACCACATCAACGGAACATCGTTCGCTTCACCGCTCGTCTGCGGTCTCACGGCCTGCCTGTGGCAGCTACATCCCGATCGCACCGCGCACGCCATCATGGACGCGGTGCGGAGGAGCGCCTCGCATTTCCATCAACCGAACGACAGCATCGGCTATGGCATCCCGGACTTCTGGCGGGCCCACCTGTTGCTCAGCGGCAATGACCTCACCGGCCTGCAGGCCCCCGCGTTCTTCAACGTCTATCCCCTACCCTTCTCCGATGCGCTCAACATCGAACTCTTCACCGGTGAAGCCCGGCAACTGACCATTGATCTTTCGGATGCGTCGGGCCGTGCGGTACTGTCACGCACGATCACGCTGGAACCCCGCATTTACCAGCAGTTGCGCCTGGAGGACGCGGCGGTCACTTCGTTGCCCAATGGCCACTACACGTTGAGGGCCTCGCTCGATGGCCGTGCTGAAATGATCAGGGCGCTGGTGAAAGCGCGGTGATCAACGCTTCCGGCGGACCAGGTAGAGCACGCCGTTCATATCGTCCGTGAACCAGAAACTGTCCGCGTCGCGCATGCGCACGTCGCACGGTCGCCCGTAACGATCACCGTCCCGCAGGAACCCGTCCACGACCTTCTCGGGCGGATAGCCCGGCCGTACCCGCACGATCGCATAACCCTTGGCCATCTTCACGATGCTGCTTCCATGCAAGGCCACCACGAAGCTGTTGTTCATCCGCTTGTCCGCGAACCCGGTGAACATATCGAAGCCAAGGGGCGCGGTATGCGGGCCAAGCACCGCGTGCGCCTTTCCCGGAGCACGAAGGCGCATGCCCGGCTTCGCGAAAGCGGTGTCCATCACGACCTCGTTCCCCGACTGGTAGAAATAAGGCCAACCGTAGAACCCGTCCTCCACGACATGCTGGAGCTTGTCCTCCGGTGCTTCGGTACCATAC
>JAGODO010000281.1 GCA_017998165.1 Flavobacteriales bacterium
TTGGCGCGCGGCGTGGATGCCGGAGCCATCATGGCGGAGATGTACGGCAAGCAGGAAGGCTGCAGCGGCGGGCGCGGCGGTTCCATGCACCTGTTCGACAAGCGCACGCGGTTCTTCGGAGGCAACGCCATCGTGGGCGGCCATCTGCCCATGGCCGTGGGCCTGGCGCTCGCGGACAAGAAGCAGAAGCGCGAGGCCATCACCGTATGCTTCTTTGGCGAGGGTGCGGCGGCCGAAGGTGTCTTCCACGAGAGCATGAACCTGGCCGCGCTGTGGAAGGTGCCCGCGCTCTTCGTCTGTGAGAACAACCAGTACGCCATGGGCACCGCACTGCGTTTCACCCATGCCTCCACCGACCTGGTGCGGAAAGGTGAAGCCTATGGCATCCCCACACACGCCGTGGACGGCATGGATCTGCGCGCCGTGATCCAGGCGACTGACAAAGCGACGGCCTCCATCCGCAAGGGCGACGGCCCTAGGATGCTGGTTTGCGAGACCTACCGCTTCCGCGCGCATTCCATGTTCGATGCCGAACTGTACCGTGAGAAGAATGAAGTGGAGGAATGGAAGAAGCGGGATCCGATCACGCAGTACCAACAACACCTCGCGCTGGGCGAACAGGACATCAAAGCGATGGACCTGGAGGTCGCTGCGGAAGTACAGCGCGCCATCGACTTCGCCGAAGCAGGGACATGGGAGCCGGTGGAAAGCCTGCTGCGCCATGTGACCACTGAACCCATCACTGCGACATGAAGATCACCTACCGCGAAGCGATCAAACAGGGCATCCGTCAGGCCATGCTCGCGGACGAGCGCGTCTTCCTGATGGGCGAGGACGTGGGCCGATACGGCGGCGCGTTCGCGGTGAGCAAAGGATTGTTGCAGGAGTTCGGTGAAGAGCGCATTATGGACACACCGCTCAGCGAGGCGGGCTTCGTGGGTGCGGGCATCGGCGCCGCACTGGGCGGCATGCGTCCCATCGTGGAGGTGATGACGGTTAACTTCAGCCTGCTCGCGCTGGACCAGATCGTCAACAACGCGGCCACGCTGCTGCACATGAGCGGCGGTCAGTTCAATGTACCGGTGGTCATCCGCATCAGCTGCGGCATCGGTCGGCAGCTCGCCGCGCAGCACTCGCACAGTTGGGAACCGATGTTCGCACAGGTGCCCGGCCTGAAGGTACTTTCCGCCGGAACACACGCCGATGCGCGAGGCATGTTGCTCACCGCCTTGCAGGATCCCGACCCGGTGATCCTCTTCGAATACACCGCGCAGTTGAACCTGGAAGCGGAGCTGCCGGACGATGCCGGGGCCGTGGACATCACGAAGTCGAAAACGCTGCGTCCAGGCAAGGACATCTCGTTGATCACCTACGGATCGGGCGTGTACAAGTCCATGGAGGCCGCGGCGGCACTCGCCACACAGGGCATCGACGCCGAGGTGCTCGACCTGCGCGTTCTGCGCCCCTTGGACGAGGCGGCCATCCTTGAGTCTGTCACGCGGACACATCGCGCGCTGATCGTGGAGGATGCATGGCGATCGGTAAGCGTATCTTCGGAGGTGAGCGCGCGCATCATGGAGAAGTGCTTCTATGAACTGGACGCCCCGGTGCAGCGGGTTTGCGGCGTGGAAGTGCCGATCCCCTATCCAAAGCACCTGGAGGATGCAACCGTGCCGCAGCCGGCCGACATCGTTGCCGCAGTGCATCAACTAATGGGAAGATGAACATCAATACGAACCCCTGAACACCATGAGAACCCAGTATGAGGCCGTTTACGCAGCCCTTGGCCGTCTTTTCCATGCGGTCGCGGCATGTGACCGACGCGTGGCGACGGATGAGAAACACACCCTCAATGCACTGATCAAGAAGCGCTGGCTTCCGTTCGAAGCAAGCGTTGACAAGTATGGGACCGATGCCGCGCACTACATCGGCTTCGCCTTCGACACGGCGGTCGAGCAGCACACGGCGGTTGAGGATGACTTCAGCGCTTTCAAGGACGCGCTGAAAGAGCATCCTTCGCTGTTCAGCGAGGCGATGCGCGTGCTGATCTGGGAGACGGCCCATGAGGTCGCAAAGGCGATCGGTGGCGAGAGCGATGCCGAACAGGATCTCCTTGCACGCCTGGGTCAATTGCTGCATGGTAAACCGATGCATGCCTGATCAAGGGTCCTGATCACAGTTCCCATCCAGCGATGATCGACTTCCGCATGCCCAGCTTGGGCGCCGACATGGAGACCGGTACCTTGCGCGAATGGCGCAAGAAGGTCGGTGACCCCGTGAAGCGCGGTGACATCATCGCCGATGTGGAAACGCAGAAAGGGCTGATCGAGATCGAGGTGTTCGATGAGGGTACCGTGCATGAACTGCTGCTGAAGGAGGATGAAAAGGTTCCTGTAGGCACCATCATGGCGCGGATACTCGCTACCCGGGAGCCGCCGCCACAAGCCGGTGCGCCTGCCTCTGCTGCAGAAACCGCTGCCCACGGTATCAAGGCATCGCCGTTGGCCAAGCGGATCGCCGCGGAGAAGGGCATCGACCTGACGACCGTTCAGGGCACGGGGCCTGAGGGCGCGATCAGCAAGGAGGACGTGGAGCATGCCATCGCGACGCGGATCGCTCCCGTCCCGGCCATAGGCAAGGCACCATCCGTCAGCCCTGTGGAAGGAATGCGCCGGGCCGTGGCCGCCGCCATGGCGCTCAGCAATCGGGAGATCCCACAGTATTACCTGGAGACCACCATCGACATGAGCGCCGCGTTGACCTGGCTCAAGGAGGCCAACGCTCAGCGTTCCGTGAAGGACCGTCTGCTGCCTGTCGTGCTGTTGGTCAAGGCCGTGGCGCTTGCCTTGCGCGCAGTGCCCGACCTGAACGCCTATTGGGCCGACGGTTTGCAGCGCAAGGACGGTATCCACATCGGGTTCGTCGTGTCGCTTCGGACCGGGGGCATCGTGGTGCCCGCCATTCATGACGCGGACCGGCTGGGGCTTGACGAGCTGATGACCATCCTCACCGACCTCATCATTCGCGCCCGGGAGTTCCGACTTCGCAGCTCCGAGTTGAGTGATGGCACCTTCACCATCACCAGCTTGGGCGAAGAGGGTGTGGAGTGCGTGTACGGCATCATTTACCCGCCACAGGTGGGCATCGCCGGATTCGGAGCCGTGCTACAGCGTCCATGGGCCGTGGAGGGGACCGTGGAGGTGCGCCCGGTGTTGCGTGCCACGATCGCGGGGGACCATCGCGCCACGGATGGTGCCACAGGCAGCCGCTTTCTTCAGACCGTCAACGACCTGCTGCAACGACCAGGGGACCTATGAACGAGCAGGAGATCATCGAGGAGGTGCGTCGCATAATCTTGGGGGTGGCACCCGATGTGGCACCCGAGGCCATCCTGCCCACGGAGGATGTGCGCAAGGCATGGGGGATCGATTCGTTCGATCATCTGCGCATCATCATCGGTCTTAGTGAACGCTTTGGACTGGAGGTTCCGGAAGCCGATCACGGACGGTTGCGCACTTTGAAGGATATGGTGGACTATGTCACGGCCCGGAGGGCGGGTCCAGTATCATGAGCTGGGCGATGAAGGGTGCTCGGGAAGTCGGTGGCCATTCACGCAAACCACGGGTGGAGTTGGTTCTGCGCAACGTGAGTGCGCTCTTCAATTCCATGGATCCCTCTCCCTTTCACGAAAAGGACCTGGATAAGGATGCCGAGGAGTTCATCGTGAGTTGGACCAGGGAGTTTCCGCTGGCCACACCGCTGACCTTGCGCATCCACCTGCACGAATGGCCCCTTGAGGAACCGACCGTAATGGTCCGGGAAGGAGTGCACAACTATTTCGCGTACCGGGGGAAGCTCATCGACAGTGACTTCAGGCTGTTGATGAAACAGGCACGTACCAGCCTGCTCATTGGTCTCGCGTTCCTGGCGTTCTGCCTGCTCACAAGCAGCTATTTCCTCGCCGATCGGGAAGGCACGCTGTTCCGCTTCCTGCGCGAGAGCCTCACCATCGCAGGATGGGTCGCGATGTGGCGGCCCATGCAGATCTATCTCTATGATTGGTGGCCACTGCGGCGACGGGGCCAGCTCTACGGCAAGCTGAGCCGAATACCCGTTGAAGTGGTGCGAAAGGACTGACTGCTGCAAGCGGGCGGTCTCAGGCTGGACCTTCCCTCCACGTGAAGGGTCGTTCCACCAGTGGGCCAAGGACGTGAAGTGACCGTTATCAGGAAACTTGCGGCCTCGATCCCCGACCTTTTGCTTAAACCAGGGTCTTCATGATCAAGTGCATTCTCCTCATCATGGTCGGTGTATTCATCATCGCTCAGTTCGTCCAACCCGACCGACCGGTCCCTGCTTTCGACCCCGCGAATGACATGCTGGTGGTGACGAACGCCCCGACGGATATCCAGCAAATGGTGGTCGGCGCTTGCTACGACTGTCTTAGCTACAAGACCACGTATCCTTGGTATGCCAAGTTGACCCCAGTGAATTTCGTCATGCAGGACCACATCAACGAGGGGCGCGAGGTGCTCAATTACTCATTGTGGGACAAGTACGCCAATAGCGAAGCGGGCGGAGAAAGCGGCGAGGAGATCGCGGAAGGGGAAATGGCGCCAACATACTATACGTTCATGCACGCGCATGGACGACTGAGCGCGGGGGACAAGGAACGGCTTTTCGGGTGGTTCAATGCCAACGTGATCGGTGGGGAAGGCACGGGCGAGGAGGAGGATTGATCGGTCCTCGCGGTGATATTCAATAACTCCAGCGGATCCGCAAGTATGCAGCATTGCTGCGTGCGGACCAGTCCCGGCCATCGTCGCTGTAGAATGATTGAACGGTCAGGTCCAGGTCGAAGCCGGTGGCCACGTTCCAAGTGAAGGCGGGGAAGAGCACCAGTGTGGCATCGTGAGGGCTGTAGAGTA
>JAGODO010000026.1 GCA_017998165.1 Flavobacteriales bacterium
CGATGAAGCCTTGCGAGGGGATCGGCCAATAGCCGAATGAGCCGCCACCGGGCTCATCATTGTGCAAGGTCACTGCGGTCCACCAGGTCAAGGAGGTCCCGATGGTATCGCCCGTGAGAATGGGGGTGAGGCCGGTGGCGATAGTGCCTGCGGAAAGGCGGAACTCCGGGTCGACGCATGCCACCTGCGTGCCCCACAGCGCTTCCGGCCAAGGCACCGTGCTGTCCAGGGCGAAGAGGACGCGGAGCTCGATATCCGTAACGGCGTCCTGGTCGATATCGATGTTCACTGCACCCCACCATGGCGCGGTGGTCGTAGAGTCCGGCTCCGGGTCGATGAAAAGGATGTCCGAGGCTGCTGGCGCGTTCGGCCCCTCTTGAGGTGGGTCAAGCGCTTCATGCTGACAGGCGGAAAAGAGGTAGGCCCCCGTCGCATAGCTGACAATGATCCGGGAAGTCATGGACCGCAGCATGAACCCGAAGATAGCGGCCTGATCGCTCGTATCCCACGAGCCTACAGCCGTGCGCGCCGCTGGACCGGTCTAGCCTTTCAGCGCTTCCGCGCCACCCACGATCTCCAGGATCTCGTTGGTGATCGCCGCTTGGCGCGCTTTGTTGTAGGAGAGCTTCAGGCTCTTCAGCAGCGCGTCGGCATTATCCGTGGCCTTGTGCATCGCGGTCATGCGCGCGCCGTGCTCCGAAGCGTGGCTGTCGAGCAGCGCCTTGTAGAGCTGGATCTTCAGGCTCTTGGGGATGATGTTCTGCACGATCTCCTCGCGGCTGGGCTCCATGAGGTAGTCCACGCGGGAAGCCTTGTTCTCGGCTGCGCTCGAACTGACAGCTTCAGCGGATCTCGCGGGTGGTGCCACTGGTAGATAGGGCTCCTCCGAGAGCACCTGCACGGCCGCGTTCTTGAATTTGTTGTACACCAGCGTCACTTGGTCATACGCGCCGTCCGCGAAGAGCTTCATGATCAGCTCCGCCTTGGGGGCCACCTTGTCGAAGCTGAGGCCGTCGTAGAGGCTCGCTCCGTCCGTCGGGAGATCGGCATTGAAGTACTTCGTGCGGCGATACGCGTCCAGCGCTTTCTTGCCGAGGGGCAACACGTGTACGCTCTTGCCTTCGCCTTCATACTTGGCGGCGAGGCGGCGGATGCTGCGGAAGACCTGCGTGTTGAAGGCGCCGGCGAGACCGCGATTGCTCACGATCGCGACGAGCAGCACCTTCTTCACTTCGCGCTGCTGGCTGTAAACGCCCTCGTTCCCATCGAGCGAAGCGCTCACATTGCTGAGGATGCTCTGCAACTTCTCCGCGTAGGGGCGCATGCGCACGATGGCATCCTGCGCACGGCGGAGCTTGGCCGCGCTCACCATCTTCATGGCGGCGGTGATCTGTTTCGTGCTGTTGACCGAAACGATCCGGTTGCGGACTTCCTTCAGGTTTGGCATGTTCCTCTTGGGGTTGCTCCCCTCTCCTTGGGAGAGGGGCCGGGGGTGAGGTTCAGGCGTAGCTCTTCACCAGGTCGGCACCCACCTTTTCCAGCACGCTGGTCAGGCTGTCGTCGAACTTCCCGGCCTTCAGCGCAGCGAGGGTTTCGCTGTTCTTGTTGCGCAGGATGGTGAGGAACTCGTTCTCGAACTCCTTCACCTTGGCCAGCGGCACCTTGCCGAGGAGACCCTTGGTGCCGAGGTAGATGATGGCGATCTGTTCCTCCACGCGCATCGGGCTGTTCTGCCCCTGCTTCAGGATCTCCACGTTGCGTGCACCCTTGTCGAGCGTGGCCTTCGTGGTGGCGTCGAGGTCGGAGCCGAACTTGCTGAACGCTTCCAACTCGCGGTAGGCGGCCTGGTCGAGTTTCAACGTACCGGCCACCTTCTTCATGGACTTGATCTGGGCGTTACCACCTACGCGGCTCACGCTGATACCCACGTTGATCGCCGGGCGCACACCGCTGAGGAAGAGGTTGCTCTCCAGGAAGATCTGTCCGTCGGTGATCGAGATCACGTTCGTCGGGATGTACGCGGACACGTCACCGGCCTGCGTTTCGATGATCGGCAACGCGGTGAGACTTCCGCCGCCTTTCACCTTGCCTTTCAATGAAGCGGGCAGGTCGTTCATCTGGCTGGCCACCGTGTTGTCCTCGGTGATCTTCGCCGCGCGCTCGAGCAGGCGGCTGTGCAGGTAGAACACATCACCGGGATACGCCTCACGTCCCGGAGGACGGCGCAGCAGCAACGATACTTCGCGATAAGCCACGGCCTGTTTCGAGAGATCATCGTAGATGATCAGTGCCGGACGGCCGGTATCGCGGAAGAACTCTCCGATGGCCGCACCGGTGAAGGGGGCGTAGAACTGCATCGGTGCGGGGTCGCTGGCATTGGCGGCCACCACCACCGTGTAGGGCATGGCACCGTTCTCTTCGAGCGTCTTCACCGTACCCGCGACCGTTGAGCCTTTCTGGCCGATGGCCACGTAGATGCAGTACACGGGCCTGCCGGCCTCGTAGAATTCCTTCTGGTTGATGATGGTGTCGATGGCCACCGTGCTCTTGCCGGTCTGGCGGTCACCGATAATGAGCTCGCGCTGGCCGCGGCCCACGGGGATCATCGCGTCGATGGCCTTGATACCCGTTTGAAGCGGCTCTTCCACCGGCTGGCGGAAGATCACGCCCGGAGCCTTGCGCTCCAATGGCATCTCGAACAGTTCGCCGCCGATGGGGCCTTTGCCGTCGATCGGTTCGCCGAGCGTGTTCACCACACGTCCCACCATGCCCTCGCCGGTCTGGATGCTGGCGATGCGCTTGGTGCGCTTCACGGTGTCCCCTTCCTTGATGCCAACGCTGGGACCGAGCAGTACGGCACCCACATTGTCCTCTTCGAGGTTCAGTACGATGCCGCGCAGGCCGCTGTTGAACTCGATGAGCTCACCGCTCTGCACGCCCTTCAGGCCATAGATGCGGGCGATGCCGTCACCTACTTGAAGTACGGTACCGACCTCCTCGAGCTCGGCCTCCGTGCGGAAGCCGGCGAGTTCTTGTTTCAGGATCGCCGTCACTTCGGCGGGTTGCACTTGGGCCATCTTGAAAGGGCGTTAGATCTCGGGGATGTACGGGTTCTCGGAGAATTTGCGCCGGAGGTCGCTCAGTCGGCGGCTCACGCTGCCGTCGTACTGCTCGTCGCCGATGCGGACGATCACGCCACCGATCAGGTTCTTGTCCACCTTCTCCGAGAGGGTGATGGACTTGCCGGGGAATTTCTCCGCGGCGAGCGCGGACACTTTCTTGCGGGCTTCTTCGTCCAGCGGCGCGGCACTGGTGACCACGCAGGTCACCACGCCGTCGTGGACCTTGCGGATCTCCTCGAAGGCTTCGGCGATCTCCGGCAGCATGGCCTCGCGGCCCTTGCGCACCAGGATGCCCATGAAGCTGCTGGTCATCGTGCCGATCTTCCCGGCGAAGACGCGGTCCAGGATCCGGTCCTTCTTGTCGCCTTTGATCACCGGGCTCTTCAGCAGCAGGACCAGGTCACGGCTGCCTTCGCAGGTCTCGGCCACCAGGCGCATGTCCTCTTGCACCGCTACGAGCTGATTCTGCTCGATGGCCAGTTGCATCAGCGAGCGCGCGTAACGGTAGGCGACCGGTGCGATGTTCATGACTTCCGCAGGTCGACTTCGGCCATCACTTTGTCCACCAGTGCCTTCTGTGCGGCGGCATCACCGAGCTTCTCCTTCAGGATGCGCTCGGCCACCTGCACGCTCAGTTCGGCCACTTGGTTGCGGAGTTCCACGATGGCGGCGTTCTTCTCGTTGCGGATGTCTTCTCGCGCACGGCCCAGCATGGCGTCAGCCTCGGCCTTGGCCTTGGTCTTCGCTTCGCTGATCTCCTTGTCGCGGATGTCGCGTGCGTCCTTGAGCAGCACATCGCGCTCGGCACGGGCCTGGCGCATGATCTCCTCATTGCTGGCGGACATCTTGGCCATGTCCTCGCGCATCTTCTTGGCCTCGTTCAAGGCGTCGGCGATGCTCTGTTCGCGCGTTTTCACGGCGCCGAGGATGGGCTTCCAGGCGAACTTGCCGAGCAAGAACACCACGATGCCGAAAGAAACGCACATCCAGAAGAGGAGGCCGGGATCGGGTTTGAGCAACATGGCTATGCCTGAGCTTTAGATGGACCGGGAAGAACGTCCCGTCGCTTACAGACCGGCGACGAAACCGAGGATGATCGCCACGATGGCGGCACCTTCAACGAGAGCGGCGGTAAGGATCATGTTACCGACGATGTCCCCCTTGGCTTCGGGCTGGCGGGCGATGCTTTCGAGCGCGCTGCCGCCGATGCGGCCGATACCGATACCGGCGCCGATAGCGGCGAGGCCACCACCGATGGCACCACCGGCTTTGGCGACGGCCATGCTGGCATCAGGAGCGGCTTGGAGGAGGATGTTCAAGAGGGTCATCGAAGTGGAGGTTGAGTGTTCTGTTGTTGGGTTGTCTCCCCGAGCGCGGAGGAGGGGGCTAGTGATGGTCGTGGTGCGGTTCGGCAGTGGCAGAACCGATGTAGATGCTGGTAAGCAGGGTGAAAACGTAGGCCTGCAGCGCGCCGACCAGGATCTCCAGGCAATTCACGAAGGTGCCGAAGAGCACCGAGGGGATGCTCGCACCGATGCCGCCCGCCATGCTGCCGCTGCCGAAGATGAAGATCAGGCAGATGAACACGAGCACCACGATGTGGCCGGCCATGATGTTCGCGAAGAGTCGGGCGGTGAGCACCAGCGGGCGCAGGAAGTGCCCCATGATCTCGATCGGCGTAAGGATGATCAGCACACCCACCGGCACGCCGGGCAGGGCGAAGATGTGCCGCCAGTAGTGGCGATTGGCGAGGAAGGTCACCATGATCAGCGTGATCGAGGCCAGCACCAACGGTATGGCGATGTTGCCGGTGACGTTCGCGCCGAAGGGGAAGATCGGGATCAATCCGATGATGTTCAGGAACCAGATGAAGAAGAACAAGGAGAGCAGGTAAGGGGCGAAACGCATGTAGTGCTTCTCGCCGATGTTCGCCTTGGCCACGTCGTCCCGGATGAAGAGGATGATCGGCTCCAGAAAGGAGGCGATGCCTTTGGGGGCGCTCGCGCCACGTTTCGCATACCCGCGGGCCACGCTGATGAAGAGCAGGCACATGAGGGTGCAGCAGAAGATGATCGTCACCGCGTTCTTCGTCAGGCTGAAGTCCCACAACGCTGCGGTCGCTGTCTCGTCAACATGACCTGCGGCATCCACGGCCACCACACGTTTGCCTTCCATGGCGTAGGTGCCATACTTGCCCGTGTAGCTGGTGGGGTGATGGTGCTCGCCAACGAACCTGGCGCTGCTGAAGACCTCGAAGCCGCCCGGCGTTTTCAGGATGACGGGCAGGGGCAGGTGGGTGTGCCCGACGATGTGCCAGTCGTGGCTATCGCCGATGTGGTCCATGATGAAGGGACCGACCTCGAATTTTTCAGCGTGTTCTCCCGCTTCCGCTTCCGGATGGGACTCTTCCGCCCCATGCTCGTTGGCTTGGATGCTGAAGGAAACGAGCAGTGTGGACAGCAGGAAAGCCGCGCGCACCAAGGCTTTGTGCAGGATCGCGGTGAGAGATACCCCCTTCATTGCGGCCGCGAAAGTAGGTACTGCGGCCATACGGCCAAGCCCCCGGGAAAAAACGGATCAGCCGCCCTTCTTCAGTGAGCGGTAGACGGACCAGATCGCCCCGGTGAGGGCAGCCAGCAGGAGCACGATCGTGAAGAGCGGGAACTTCCAACCCACAAGGCCATCGAGCCAGCGACCGCCCCACACGGACAATGCGATAATAGCGGCCATTTGGAAGGCCAGGCCGCCATAGCGGGCGTAGCTCTTCGCCGGGGTGGTGATCTCGTCCAGCTCGTCCTTGTCGATGCCGTCGTCGATCTTCATCGTTCAGCCTCGTGGTGCGCGGATCGACTTCATCAAGCGGGAGACGCTGTAGGTCGTGAACAGTACGTAGAGGCCCACGAAGGTGATGACCATGGGCGTGGTCAACTCTGCGGGAGCGGTCTTCACCAGGATGACCATGAGCACGACGGACCCCATGAGCTTGATGATCAGCCCGGTCATGAATCGCCGGATGAACATGTTCGTCTTGTCGGCCACGTCTTCCTGCCAGCGCAACAGCAGGCCGGTGACAAGGATGAAGTAGAACAGCAATAGGCCGTAGCGCCAGTCAAAGGGTTTGCCCACCAAGTAAAGAGCACCCACGATGCACGCGGCGGCTACAGCGCCGATGAGCATCAACGGACCTGAGGTGGAATTGCGCACCGTGACCTAGCGTGCGGCTTGCGCGGGGCTTTCCACCCGCTGGGCGTCCGAGCGCATGCCGGGAGACATCTCCTTCACCACACCGCCGCCCATGCTGCAGTTGCCGGTGAAGATGGCTCCGGGCTCAATGGCGAGCTTCTTCGTGTTGATATCGCCGGTGAGCTTGGCCGTCGCCTTCAGACTGAGCAGGTCGGCGCAGGTGATCTTGCCGTTCACCGTGCCCTCGATGTCGCTGCTCTGGCAGGTGACATCACCCTCCACTACGCCGCTGGTGCCCACGATCAGGCGACCACGCACATGGATCGTGCCCTTCACGCGGCCGTCGATGCGGATATTGCTATCGCTCTTGATCTCGCCTTCGATGGAGGTCCCCTCCATGATGCTGTTGATCTTGCCGTTGTTCACGGGTTCCATGGGCTTGCTCATGGGTTCGGCGGGTTTGTCGTTCCGGAACATGCTTTAGCGGGTTTGGTCCAGAGCGGGTTCCTAAGTATCTGGTGCGAATGTAAGAGCCTCAGGCACTTGGCGCGGTCCTCGCGGGGGCTGATCCGCCCAACGGTTTGAACCGGTCGATGTGGGGCAGACCGGAGACTGCGATCGGTGCGCGTCTATTGCCCCTGAAGGTAGTTCTCCGTGAAAAAGGACGCGTACGCATCGATGTCCTTGGCCTTGTAGAACACCGCGAAGTTCATCGCGCTGATGGCGAAGGTGGTATAGCCCGCGTCATTCAGGCCGCTGAGGGTGGGTGAGGCCATGAACAAATTGTAATACTCCATGGCCTTGGCCTTGCTCTCGAAGGGGCCGATCTTCAGCACCTGGAAATTGTCGTCAAGGACACTGGCCTGCACCTGGAGAGGCTGGCCGATGAAATTCGCCTGATCAAAGTCGCTGATCCGGGTTTTCTGGGGCTCGATGCTCCCATCGGCGTTGGGGAACATGAGGGCCACGAAATGCGGGCCGTCATTGGCGGTGTACTGCGGCGCGGCGACCACCTCCGGAGGCGCGCTTCCGCTCGGGGTGGTGCCGGAACTCTTGTCGAGGTTGGCCAGGATATCAGCCGCGGCCTTCGCTTCGTCGCTGCCGGGGAATCTGCTTTGTACTTCGGCGAGCGCCGCCCGGAAGGCCTCTACCTGATGCGTCCCACCGATGGCGAGCGCTTTCAGCAGGTGGTACTTGGGCAGCAGATGGTTCTTGGGGGTCTCGGTGATCACGAAATTGCAGATGCCGATCACCTGCACATACGCTCCTTCGCGGTACTGGCGATAGACCTCCACGTAGTCGGTCTCCTCTTTCTTGTTGCGCTCTTCGTCGGCCATCAGCTGGTTCGGGTCGCGCACCAAGCGAGCGAACTCGCTGTCCGGCCAGCGTTCGGTGATGACGCTGGCGTAGTACGCGGAGCCCTTTCCCTCGAAGTCAACGAAGCCCTTGCGCTCCTTTTCCAGATAGATGCGGTAGAGTTGGTAGTAGGATTCCGGTGTGTAACGGCACTCCTCGAAACGTCCGTTGAGCACTTGGAAGCTCTCGATGGCGTTGTCGACGTCCTTGAGCTTCTCCTTGTAGATGGTTCCCGCGATGTAGAGGGCTGAGCAGACCTTGGCATTGCTGGCTTCCAGGGCCGCCGTGTCCATGGGCACGTCCTTCATGTAGCTCTCCGGGTCCTTCCAGGCGGGTTCGCCCTCCTTGCCTTCCTTGGCCGTCTCCGTGCTGTCGTTCTCGGCCTCCTCGGGCTCCTGGGCCAGCGCCGTGCCCGCCTTGTCCTTGCGGCGCCAGTTGTCCTCATTGGGCCGGTTGCCCCATTTCTTCTTGAATTCAGCGATGCCCCGCGCGATCTGCGTAGGGTTGTAGAAGTACCATGCGTTGGCCTCCCCTGGTGTCGGCGGTTTCGGTTTGCTCTCTCCCGGATTGGCCTCCACTTCACGCGCCCTGACGGCCTCGGCCTCCTTCTCGTCCTCTTCCCGTTGGCGGTCTTTGATGCGCTCCTTGATGAGGCGTTCCTGCTCCTCCTTGGGTAGTTTGGCGAAGGCCTGCACGCTGTCCTCGAAGGCGATGATGTTGAGCTGTTCGACCAGCTCACCGAGCACGTCCGCACGCGTGTTCACTTCCTCATAGCGCTTGTGCGTTTCCGCCAGCAGGGAGCGCGTGCTGTCATAGTACTGCTGGGCGGGCGGGTACTTCTTGTCATCGAAGAACAGGTCGGCCAGCTTCAGGAAGCTCTTGGCCTTCTGTTTGGTGTCCGTGGTGCTCACACGGGCGCTCGTTTTCAGGTGGGCGATCGCGGTGCTGTCCTTGTTCTCCTTCAGATCGATGTCCGCCATGGCGTACTCGATCATGTCATAGTGGTCCTTGTTCTTTTCGTCCTTCCGCATGCGGCGGAGCTTTTTGCGCAGCTGCTCGCTGCTGCCCCGGTCGAAGGAGAGCGCTTGGAAAATGTCGGCGTGGAAGCCGAGCTCGTACGGCGGATGGCTCCGGGCCACCTTGTTGTACTGGGCGATGGCTTTTTCCTCCATGCCCTTGGCCTGGTAGAGCTGGGCGAGGATGAACATCCAGCGCACCCTTTGCGTGCGGTTCGTGGCGATCTCCACGGCGTGCTCCAGGTCCGTGATGGCGTCATCCACCTTGCCGCGCTTGAGGTTCACCTCCGCTTGGATGGCGCTGAGCTGGTCGTGCGGGAACTTCTTGGGCAGCTCCTTCTGGTTCTTCACCTCGTCCAGCGTGCTCTGCGCCTTGGCGTACTGCTCATTCTGGATCGCCGTACGCGCGAGCCACAGTTTGCTCTCCAACTGGCGGTCCTGCCCCTTGAAGCGACGGCCCGTGTAATCGAACGTGCGCTCGGCGTCGAAGTAGGTGCGTTTGTAGAAATGGCTTTTCCCGATCACGAAATAGGCATCGTCGATCCAGGTATTGGACTCTCCCTTGCCGTTGTCCATCGAGTGCCGGTCGATCACCGTGCTGCACTTCTCGATGCACTTCTCCATATCGGGCACCAGGGCCTTGGCCTGTTCCTCGGTGCCGTAGATGAAGATGGGCAGCACCTCATCGTAGTCGTCCACGTACGCCTTTTCCATGGCGGCCACGGTCTCCTTCAGCTTCTCGTTGGCGTTGAACCAGCCGTTGTCCCGCGCCGTGAGGCGATGGTAGGTCCGGTTGATGAAGGCGTCCTTCTCGGTGGAGCAGGCCGCGATGAGGACCACGGCAAGGCCCAGTGCGCAGGAACGGATATGGATGGCGCGGATCACGGAAGGAAGACGTGCGACTAGAACAGAAAGGCGGCCAAGTTATTTCATTGACCGGAGCCCACCGCTGGCTATTGGCTGCTGGCCGCTGGCTGGTCACCGTGGGACGCGACCGCAGCGCGCCATGGCCCCCCCCCCGCTGGGCGAAGTGGTGGAGGCCCGGCCTTACGCCCCGGAGCCAGCAGCCAGTAGCGCATTCCCGCGCCCCTACATTCGTCCGCGATGGCCCAACGCAGACCCCAGCGCAAGCGCTCGTTCCTGGGCCGGTTGAAGGACAAGTACCGGCTGTCGCTGGTGAACGAGACCTCGTTCGAGGAACGGCTCAGTTTCCGGCTCTCTCGCATCAACGTGATCCTGTTGGGCACGGTGGCCTTCCTGTTCTGCGCCGCGCTGGTAACGTCCTTCATCGTGTTCACCCCCGTGAAGCGGCTCATTCCCGGGTATTCCGACCAGAAGACCAAGTTGAACGCCTACAGGGCCACCATGTTGGCGGATTCCCTGCAAGGAGCGCTGCTGGTGCGCGACCTGTATCTCACCAATCTCCGCAACGTGCTGAGCGGCGAACTGCCCGCGGACAGTTCGGTACTGTTCAGACGGATCGCCGTGCCACCCCGGCCCGAAGACCTGAAGCCCGGGCTTGCGGACAGCCTGTTGCGCGAACGGGTCCGGCGGGATGAGGCCTACACCGTGCAGGAGCAATCGGGCGCCTTGGCCGAACATGCGGGCTTGTCCGGCATCTTCTTCTTTCCCCCGCTACGGGGTGTGGTCACCGACACGTTCGACGTGAAGAAGGGCCATTTCGGTATCGACATCGTGACGAAGGCGGACGACGCGGTGAAAGCCTGCCTGGAAGGCACGGTGGTCCTGGCCAGTTGGACGAGCGATGGCGGTTACGTGATGCATGTGCAGCATGCGGGCAATCTGCTGAGTGTTTATAAGCACAATGCCGTGCTGCTCCGCCAGCAGGGTGATCGCGTAAAGGCGGGCGAGGCCATCGCCATCGTGGGGAACAGCGGCGAACTGACCACGGGACCGCACCTGCACTTCGAACTTTGGCACCGAGGGGAGCCGGTGGATCCGCAGGCGTACATGGTGTTCAAGTGACAAGACCTTGGCAAGCTTCAAGACACAAGCTTCAAGCCCCAGGGGTCAAGGTCACGAGGACTACCGATCCGTTTGGAGGCGCAGTTTCCGTTTGAAGCTTGTGTCTTTTGTCTTGGAACTTGAAGCTTGATGAGCTTGAAAGCCTCCCTCGGCAAGCGCTACGCTCAATGGGTCACCAAGCGTGTCATGCGGCATGCCATGGATGCGGTTGGCGCTCAGGAGAAGGTGCTGCGGATGCTCGTGCGCTCGGCGGCGGGCACGGCGTTCGGGAAGGAACACGGGTTCGGCGAGGTGACCGATCACGCCTCGCTCGCGACAGGGGTCCCCTTGCGCGACTACGAGGGATTCCGGCCTTACGTTGACCGTGTTGTTTCCGGCGAGCCCGACGTGCTCTGGCCCGGGCGGCCGCTGTACATGTGCAAGACCAGCGGCACCACCAGCGGCGCGAAATACATACCCATCACCCGGCAGAGCCTGCCGAACCACATCCATAGCGCGCGAAACGCGCTGCTCGCTTACATCACCCACACGGGCAACACGGCTTTCGTCGACGGGAAGATGATCTTCCTGCAGGGCAGCCCGGTGCTGGACCGCAAGGGGGCCATCCCCAGCGGAAGGCTCAGCGGTATCGTGGCCAACCATGTGCCCACCTACCTGCAGCGCAATCGCCTCCCCAGCTTCGCAACGAATTCCATCACCGACTGGGAAACGAAAGTGGAAGCGGTCGTCACGGAAACGATGAAGGAGGATCTCCGGCTCATCAGCGGCATCCCTGCCTGGACGCAGATGTATTTCGAGCGGTTGTTGGCACGCACCGGAAAACGGAACGTGAAGGAGGTCTTCCCGCATTTCTCCTTGTTCGTGTATGGCGGCGTGAACTACGCCCCGTACCGCGACCGCATGCGCACGCTGATCGGCGGCGACGTGGACAGCATCGAACTTTTCCCTGCGAGCGAAGGCTTCATCGCCTACCAGGACCGTCACGATGAGGAAGGCCTGCTCCTGGTCGTGGACAACGGTATCTATTACGAGTTCATCCCGCAAGGTCCGCCGGGCACCAGCCCGGCCCGCATTCCTCTTGCCGACGTCCAGCTCGGCATCAACTACGCCCTCGTGCTGCACACCAATGCCGGGCTCTGGGGCTACGAGATCGGCGATACCGTGCGATTCGTATCGCTGGCACCGCCGCGCATCGTGGTCACAGGTCGCACGAAGCATTTCACCAGCGCTTTCGGCGAGCACGTCATCGCGGAGGAGGTTGAAGGCGCGCTGAAGGAAGCGATGACCGCCATGCCCTGCGAAGTGAGCGAATTCACCGTGGCCCCGAGAACGGCGCCGCCTGACGGGGACCTGCCCTATCACGAATGGTTCATCGAGTTCGCCGCGCCGCCCGTTGACCTCGCGCGTTTCGCGGATCTTCTCGACAGCGCGGTGATGAAGCGCAACGTGTACTACAAGGACCTCATCACGGGCAAGGTCCTGCGGCCGCTGAGGATCACGCCGGTCAGGCGCGGCGGCTTCACGGCGTGGATGAAGGCGAGGGGGATGAACGACGCGCAGAGCAAGGTGCCGCGCCTGGCGAACGACCGCAAGTATGTGGAAGGACTGATCTAACGCGGCACAGGAGGGCCGACCAGTCGGTTGTCGACCAGATGACGCATGCACGCCGTCATGCTCTCCGCGCAGGTCTTCAATGGGAATAGCGCGGCCTTCTCACTGCCGGATCGGTCTTGTGTATCGTGGCTGGCCAGGTCGTACAGATGTTCCACTGCGCCGGTGCGTATCCAGTAGAAGCGATCATCCAGCGCCGCGATGCGGGCATCGGAACAGAAGTAGGCACAGGCCCGGGAAGAACGGGTGAGGTCGATCCCGAGCGTATTGTTCACATGCGGGAGGCACAAGAGGCCGAGGGTCGTCTCCGGGATGTCCACCTGCGTACTGAAGCGATGATCGGTCCTGGCTGCGCGGTCCCTTGGGTCGAGAATGATCAGGGGGACGTGATGATAGCTCAAGGGCACCTCGTGCAACGGGTCGAACCGTTGCCCATGATCCCCGGTGATGACGAACAACGTATTCGGGAACCACGCTTTTTTAGTGGCCTCGGCGAAGAACCCTTCGAGGGCGGCGTCCGCGTACTCGTAGATGCTCTCGTCATCCCGGTCGCTGGTCGCGGCAAATCCCGTGATGTCATCCGGTACGTTGTAGCCGACATGGCTGCTGATGGTCATGATGGTGGCCAGGAAGGGCCGTGCCGGATCCGGACGACGATCCAACTGGTGCAGCACCATCCCGTAAAGTGCATGGTCGGTCACCCCCCAGCTGTTCCGATAAAGGCTGTCCGGGTAGTCGTCTTCTCCGAAAAGCCGGTCGAAGCCGTTGTTCGGCAGAAAGCCCTTCATGTTGTCGAAGGCCGGATCGCCCGGATAGAAGAAGTCCGTGCGGTAGCCGTGCTCCTTGAGGATCTGAGGCAGGCCATGGAAGCGCTGTGCGGTCATGGACGGGTGCGAGAACGGATGTTCCTCGAATACGGCGGGCAATCCATAGAGCGAACTGAAGATGCCGTTGCAGGTGCGCGTACCGGCGGAGTAGAAGTGATCGTAGACGATCGCCGAGTCCATGAGCGTCCCGAGGAACGGCATGAGGTCCTTCGGGTGGCCGAAGCGCTTCAGGCGGTTCGCGCTGAGGCTCTCCACGAGAATGAGCACCACGTTCATCGGTGAAGCCGCCGTGGCGAACGTCACATCACGGGCGATCGGGGAAGTGTACCGGGCTTCCGGGATGTCCAGCAGGCGACGGACGTGGGCGATCGCTTCATCCACAGGCATCAGCTCCGGCGAACCTCGCGCATAGCTGTCCAGGAAGGTGAAGGTGGCGTTCGGACCGAGCTGGTTGAGGAAGGGCGTCTCGCAGAAGTACGCATCTTCCATCATCAGGGGCTGGTCATCGGGGTTGAACGTGCCGCGCACACAGAAGAAAAGCGCGACCAGGGGAACGAGGAGGAATGTGATGCGCCTCCAGAGCGGGTCCGTGGGAACGGAGGGTACCTCGCGCAGCACACGGCCGATGATCCGCATGCACATCCAGGCGCTCATGACGAACATGACGAGCGCCGCCAGATATATCGGGGTGCTCACGAGTTCCTTCAGGCTCTGCGATGGCGTGGCCGCCAGAGTCAGGGCAACACGCGTGAGCCGCATGTTGAGGTAGTCGTAGAACGGTATGTCCGCGCACGCGAACAGCAGCAACGCGATGAACGGGAGCATGAAGCACCATCGGGCCATGGTCACAGGCCAGCGCCGGGGGCTCTTCAACAGATAAGCGGTGCCCAGGAGCAACGTTGGCAGGGAGAGCATCCATGCGAGCACGTAAAGGTCGAACAGGAGGCCACGATCGAACAGCGCGCGCGACACGTGAACAGCGGGTGCGTCCTTCCATTGGCCGGTATGCAGGAACAGGAGGGTTGCGCGGAAGAGCGACAGCACGATAAGGCCCGACAGAAGAACTCGGAGCAGCGCGCGGAGGAAAGGCGGGAGGCGCAAGGCGTCTTTCGGATGTGCGAGGGCGATGTTAAGCGATCGCTCAGAGGAAGGCTTCGCACCTTCGCGCACGGATCCGGATGAAGGCGACCATCGGAAAGGACATCGCACGCGCGGCGCTATTGCTCAGCGACGGGGAGCTCGTGGCCATCCCCACGGAGACCGTCTACGGCCTCGCGGCGAACGCTTTCGATCCGGATGCCGTGTTGCGCATCTTCCAGGTGAAGCAACGGCCCGCTTTCGATCCGCTTATCGTGCATGTGCATGGCCGCTCCCAGGTGGAGCAGGTCGTTTCCGAGGTACCGGTGGAAGCCCAGGCGCTGATGGACAGGTTCTGGCCGGGGCCGCTCACCTTGGTGTTGCCGAAGTCACCGCGCGTTCCGGACATCGTTACCAGCGGGTTGGATACGGTGGGTGTTCGCATGCCCGCGCATCCGATGGCCCTCGAACTTCTGCGCTCGCTCGATTTTCCGCTCGCCGCGCCAAGCGCGAATCCGTTCGGCTACGTGAGCCCCACTACGGCGCAACATGTCACGGCTCAACTCGGGAAAGACATCCCGTACGTCCTGGATGGCGGTCCGTGCGCCGTGGGCGTGGAGAGCACCATCATCGGTTGGGAGGAAGGTCTGCCGGTGCTATTTCGGCCGGGTGGCCTGCCCTTGGAGCGGATCGAGGCGGTGATCGGTACGGTGCGGCCGCAAGTCGAGCACGTGCTCCCCGTCGCACCGGGCATGATCGAAAGCCACTACGCACCGAGCAAACCGCTGGTCGTGGGCGATATGCCCGCGCTTTTGGGAGAGCGTGCCGGCATGCGCATCGGGGTGATCGCCTTCCGCGATCGTTTCGAAGCGACGCGGTGCGAAACGCTCTCACCTGATGGGGATGTGGATGAGGCTGCGCGTGCGCTCTTCGCGGCGATGCGTGCGCTGGATGCGAGCGACATCGAGGTGATCCTGGCCGAGGTCTTTCCGGAGGAAGGACTGGGAAGGGCCATCAACGATCGCCTGGGGAGAGCAGCGGTCAAGCGCAGGATGACTTGATGTCCACGCTGCGGACCATCATCACGGGAGCGTTGTCAGAAGCACAGCACGCGGGTATTCTGCGTCTGTGGAACGAAGAGTATCCCTCCACGCTCGCTTTGGCAGGACCGGTTGACCTTGATCGCTATTTGCTCGCGCTCTCCGATCCTCAGCACTTCCTGCTCGTTGCGGACATGGATGGATTGTACGGCTGGTCGTGCTCGTTCACGCGCGATGGTGATGTCTGGTTCGCCATGATCGTGGCCGGGGCTCAACAAGGACGGGGATGCGGTCGTATGCTGCTGGAAGCCATGATGACCAGGCACGACCGCCTCTCGGGCTGGGTGATCGATGCCGATGGTGCTGCCAAACGGAATGGCATACCGTACCGATCGCCGTTGGGATTCTACTTGCGGAACGGTTTCGAAGCGATCCCGGAGGAACGGTTGGAGACATCGGCCCTCTCCGCGGTGCGGATCCTTTGGGAGCGCTGATCCCGAGCCGCGCGGGCGCCTATCGCACCAAGCGTATCGGCCCAAGCCGGGAAGCCCCCGCCATCTGCTCGCCAATGCAGGCCACTTGCTCGATGGCACTGGTGGCCGCTCGTGACCGAGGATAATGTTGCGGTCCACATGACCGGCACTGCCGCCGGTGGCTGATGTGAATTGGATACTGGAAAACGAATACCGCGTCTAGTATGAGCCTGCCTGCGGCCAGAGTCACCGATATGCATACATGCCCGATGGTAACGGGTACGGTCCCGCACGTTGGAGGCCCGATCCTGCCACCCGGCGTACCGCTTGTGATGGTGGGGGGGCTGCCGATCGGCGTGATCGGCAACATGTGTACGTGTGCGGGCCCGCCTGACATTCTCGCCATGGGCGCCACCACGGTACTCATCGGCGGTCGGTTCGCGGTGCGGCAGACGGACATGACAGCGCACGGTGGCATGGTCGTCATCGGACTTCCGACCGTGCTTATCGGCGGTGCGACCTCTTCATCTTCCTTCGCCTTCTCCTATGCCCCGAAGCCTTGGTACGCGAGCATCCTTGAATGGCTCGGCGTCGATATGGGTGGTACGGATACCATCATGTACGGGAATATCGCCATCCAAGCCGACCCCAGCGACCCCGCCTATCAAGGCAAGGTCCTGGGGGATCTGATCATGATCGAGAACACGCCCACGGGCAAGGCGCTGATGACCTCATTGAACAATGCCGGCGGAGCGATTATCAGGGTCGGGCAAAGCAAGGGGCCGAGAGGTAACGCCACCTATTCGCGGAGAAGCCCACCAGAGATCGAGTACGATGCGGATCGGTCGGTTTCAGGGAACGGGGCGCAGCCATGGCAGAACCGCCCCCCGGCAATCGGGTTGGCGCATGAGATGATCCACGCGGATCACGGTGCGAACGGGAACATGCATTCTGGGTCGGGTCCCAACGACAGCAAGCCGAACCCTGCGAACCCGGGCGTACCCCCGCAGAAAAGTCTTGAAGAACTTCACACCGCCGGTATTCCTCCCTACGACACCGATCCATTCACGGAGAACAAGATCCGCTCGGAATGGCCCGATCCTCAAACACAGCGTCTTTGGTACTGAGCATCTTTCCTGCCCGGCAGCGGGGTCGAGCCCGAACTTGGTATGGTGCGCAAGGAACAGAAGCACGAACACCCTCAAAGTGATCACGATGGACACGATTTTGTGGAATGCGAACGCCGAATGCGAAGTGAGCGTGCAACTCTCACAGCAGGGAGCAAAAGGTGTTGATTGCGCGATCTCCGTGAAGAATCTATCGGACCGGGATCTCTACATGTTCGATCGCTGCTACGACCAACTGACACCAGAGGCCCGGCCGGACTATGACAAGGCTGTATTCTATTCATGGCTAGATGGAGGTAACCGGCTGATACTGTTCAAAGGGATCGACGCACCGCCTCCGGACCTGAACGTGGAAAGCATGGTCTATCCGGCCTGTACAAAGATCCAAGCGTTCGGGAGGCATGAGGACCACCTCACTATCGCACTTCCGGTGCGGCTCTATGCACCGTACAGGTCGCCGGGAAGCCAGGTACAGGGCGCATCACCCTTGGTCGTTTTTCGTTTTGGCTATTTCCTCGGCCATGAGGCGACCGCTTCGATGGAGATCAAGGTCCCATCGAAGGAGGGCGAGCTCATTGCTTTCGATCCCTTCGACCACAACTTCCAGAAGATCATCGAGGTAGGGCCGTTCCAACCCTTGCCCATCGCGCAATGACCGGTCAGGCCCTGCGGCCTTACCCCTTCGCGAGGACCCTTTTCCTCACCGTGCTCAGGAACTCCGGCGTCATGCCGAGGTAGCTCGCGATGTGCTTCTGCGCCACACGACCATCCAGTGAAGGGTAGAGCTTGCGGAATTCCGCGTAACGCTCTTCGGCGGTCTTGCTTAAGGAACTCAACGTGCGGCGCTGTTGCGCCATGAAGGCGTTGGTGATGAGGATGCGGAAGAAGCGTTCGAACTTCGGGACGCGCTCGAAGAGCAGGTCTTGTGAAGGCTTGTCGATAGCGAGCGCGACGGTGTCTTCCAGCGCCTCGATGATCAACTGGCTGGGCTGGCTCTTCAGCATGCTGCTCATGTTGCCGGTCCACCAATCCTCCGGCGCGAATTGCAGGATGTGCTCCTTGCCGTCCTCGGCCACGAGGTAAGTCCGCAGGCAGCCGCTCACCACGAAGTACTGGTACTTGCTCACGTCGCCCACCTGGAGCACGCACTCGTGCTTGCCGACGCGTTTGGAACGCAGAAGGCCGCGCCAGAAGCGTTGCTCTTCTTCGGTGAGCGCGATGTGCTTGCTGACGTTGGCCAGAATGGCGGCGAACTCGGCGTCGGTGGGATGGGTCATGGGCGCACTAAAGGCGCCGCAAGGTCGGAACAGTCCGGCGAATCAGGGTGTGCGCTTGCGCAGCACATCTTTCATCGGGCGAAGGAACCGGTCCAAGGTGTCTCGTCGCGCGGGCTCTGGACTGAAGCTGACGATCCCGGTGAGCATTTGGCGTTCGCGCAGCCTGATCACGCCCACGTCCTGGCATGCGTCGGCCGGAGCCGATGAGGCCGGCATCTCTTCCGGTGACAGCGAGACCGGCACACAGCACGGCACGGCGTGCGCGGAAAGCGGAATGCTCTTCAGCACGCGGTCGGTGTCGAGCACGTCGAGCGTAACGGGCTTGCCCATGAGGGGCTCGGGTACGCTCAGGAAGAACTGGCCCTCGGCGTCGCATTGGACGCTCACCGCCGTCCCGCGCACGCGGACCACGAGTCCGGGCACTTGCGCGCCGC
>JAGODO010000027.1 GCA_017998165.1 Flavobacteriales bacterium
CTTCAACGCCTTGCCGTGGCGGAGTTCTTCGCGGATGCGTTCGTTGATCAGCACGTTGGCGTCCACCGCCATACCCACCGTGAGCACGATACCGGCGATACCCGGCAGCGTGAGCGACGCTTGGAGCGAAGCCAGCGTGCCCATCAGGATGAACACGTTGGCCAACAGGGCGACGTTGGCCACCCAGCCACCACCGTTGTAATAGACGATCATGAAGATCATCACCAACAACATGGCCACCCCGAAGGAGATGAGGCCATCCCGCACGTTTTCGCGGCCGAGCGTGGGACCAACAACGGTCTCGTCGATGATGCGTGCGGGCGCGGGGAGCGCGCCGGCCTTGAGCACGTTGGCCAGATCGGTGGCCTCCTCCAACTGCTTGTTGCGATCGCCGGAGCCCAAGGTGATGCGGCTGCTTCCGTTGGGAATGGGCTCGATGATGTTCGGGGAACTGACCACCGTGCCATCCAGGGTGATGGCCACCTGCTTGCCGACGTTCTCCTCGGTCATCTGTTTCCAGACACGGGCACCGTCATCGTCCATGTCCATGCTGACAACGGGATCCCCCTTCAATTGATCGAAGTCCTGCCGCGCGTCGGAAATACGAGCACCGTCGATGCGGGACTTGCCATCCCGCGGGATCTTGAGCGCGCGAAGAGCCAGATACTCGCCCGGGTTCTCCATGTATTCGACCGGCTGGGTCTTTGAGGCCCAGGCCAAGCGCAGACCGAAGCTGGGGTCCGGGCTCTTGATCTCCACACGGCGCAACAGCGCGTTGATCTGGAGGGTATCCGAGGGCCGGCAGAAACCGATGACGTCCACATGCTCTTGGGCGCTCTTGGGGCGGTAAGGGTTGCCCATGATCCGGCCGGGGCCGAACAGAGGGGAGCGCTTGTCCTGCTCGGCCTGGAAGGTCAGTGAGTCAGCCTGGATGGTGGCCCTGAACGTGGAATCCGTCGCATTGAGCGAATCCAGCACGAACGCCTTGCGCGTGCTGTCCATGAGGGCATCAGCGGTCACCGCCTTGCGGGCCGTGTCGATATCCGCGATGAAGCTGCGGATGCTGTCCATGCGCAGACTGTCCTTGCGCGCGAAATCAGGGAAGAGCAGGGTGCTGATGCGGGTATTTGCGTCGTTCAACGTTCCGTTCAGGTCGGTGGAGTTGAAGGTCTCCCAGAACTCGAGGTTCGCGGTGCTCTGCAGCACCTTCCGCACCCGGTCCTTGTCCTTCACCCCGGGCAGTTCGATCTGGATGCGCCCACTGAGGGCCTGCTTCTGGATGGTAGGCTGGCTGACGCCGAACTTGTCGATACGTGTGCGCAGGATCTGCTCGGTATTGTTCAACGCGATCCGGGCCTGCTCGCGCAGCGCCGCGATCACCTGGTCGTTGTTGAACGTGCGGTCGAACATCGCCCCGTTCGTCTGGGAAGAGAAGATGGCCGCCAAACTGGCCTGAGGTGCGGCCTTCCTGAACTCCTGGTCGAACAGGGTGATGAAATCCTCCGCGCTTTTCTTCTGGGCCTCGCGGGCATTGGCGACCGCCTGTTGGAAGGCGGGGTCCTGGCTCTTCCCGCTGAGGTTCTCAACTAGTTCCGGGATGCTCACTTCGAGGGTCACGGCCATCCCTCCCTTCAGGTCGAGGCCCTGGTTGATCTCGCGCTCCTTGCACTCCTTGTAGGAGTAGCCGAAAACGGGATAGACCACGTCATTGGCATGCTCGCGCAGGTATTTGTTCTCGTAGGCGAGCTCGACGGAATCCTTGTCCAACTGCTCGTTGCCGGGCGCCTTCAGGACCGAATCAGCCTGGACCCCTGCTTCGAGCAGGGCTTTTTCCTCAACACCACCGGAGAAGAAGGAGAAGGATAGCTGCCACAAACACGCGATCGCCAGTAGGATGGTGAACACCCACAGCGCGGTACGATTCTGCATGACGGAGGGATTGGTCGTTAGACCGTTGCGGCCTTCATGGAGCAGAAGGTCCGGGAAACGGGGCGGCAAATATAGAAGGATGGTCTACGCGCACGGAAGGACCGTGCTGGCGCACCACGAATGGTGGAAAAGGGCGTGTTTCCGACCCGTCGCCGGGCTGGCCCGACAGTAGTTTCGCCCGGCGCGTCGGCCGCAGCGACCACACGCCCTTCCACATCCCGATGATGAAGATCCCCGTGCTCCTGGCCGCCGGCCTCTCGGCTCCATTGTTCGCCGGTGCGCAGTTCGCACTGAGCTTCGACCCTTCCGTACCGCTGGTCGAAATCGGCTCGGCGCTCCCGAAAGCCTGGGCCGGTGGACTGAATTTTCCGCAGATCTCCGACATTGATCTGGACGGTGACGGGGACAAGGACCTGTTCCTGTTCGACCGGTCAGGCAACAAGGTCGTGACACTCCGGAGCAACGCCGCCCAAGGGCAGAGCGACTACACCTTCACCCACGACTTCGACCATGTCTACCCCTTCGGACAGCTGAAGGAGTGGGTGCTCCTGCGCGACTACAACGGCGACGGCAAGGAGGATATCTTCAGCTATTCGCTCGGCGGCTTCGCTTGCTACAAGAACACGAGCATCGGCAGCTCCCTTTCGTTCGCGGAGGTGGACACCCTCGTGCGCTCCGACTACTACCCGACGGATGCGAACCTCTACGTGACGCAAGTGGATATTCCCGGCATCGAGGACCTCGACGGGGACGGCGACCTGGACGTGATCACATTCAGCATTTTCGGGAACTACATGGAACACCACCGCAACCTGAGCATGGAGCTGTACGGCACGGCGGACAGCTTGGAGTTCGCGGTGTACAACCGCTGCTGGGGCTTCTTCGCGGAGAATCTCAACAACAACTCGGTCTACCTGAACTCCATCTGCAACTACAACCTGCCCAACCCGCAAATGGGCGAGTTGATAGACAACGCCACGGCCATCTTGCGGAGTGGTCAGGAAGAGGACCCGCGCCTTGGCGAAGGCGAGCGGGCACATACGGGCAGCACCAACCTGCCGATCGATCTGGACGGGGATGGGGACAAGGATCTGTTGGTGGGTGATATCCTGGCCCCTACCCTGCTGGCGCTCACCAACGGTGCGGATCTGGACAGCGCTTACATGGTGGCCCAGGACAGCGTGTTCCCGGTCTACGACGAATCGGTGCAAGTGGACATCTTCCCCGCCCCCTTCTATGAGGATGTGGATTTTGATGGCAGGCGCGACCTGCTGGTCGCACCCAACAGTGAATCCTTGGCCGAGAACAAGCGGGGCGTCTGGTACTACACCAACACGGGCACGGATATCGCGCCGATCTTCGATAAGCAAACGGAAGACCTCTTCCAAGGTGAGATGTTCGATGTTGGGGAAGGAGCCTATCCGGTGCCGTTCGACATCGATGGGGATGGGCTGATGGACCTGCTGGTATCCAACTATGGCTACTTCCACCCCAGCGGGGTTTACCCGCCGAAGATCGCCGCGCTGCGCAACACCGGTACGGCCACCGCCCCGGCGTTCGAACTGGTCAATGAGGACTACATGGGCCTCAGTACGAGCGGTATCGGTAACTCGATGTACCCGGCTTTCGGCGACCTCGATGGCGATGGTGATCAGGACATGCTGATCGGCGAATTGCAGGGCAAGCTGCACTACTTCCGCAACGACGCGGTGGGGACGACCGCGCAGTTCGTGCTGGCCGAGCCCACCATCCAGCATCTGGTGAACGACACCGACACCGTGGATATCGACGTGGGCATGTTCTCCACGCCGCAGCTCTTCGACGTGGACGGCGATGGCGTGCTCGACCTGCTGATCGGGGAGCGGAACGGCAACGTCAATTACTACCGCATGCTGGATCCAGCACCGGACCAGCTCTGGGAACTCGTCAATGATTCCATCGGCGCATTCACCGTTGCCGAATACGTCACGGGCTACAGCGTTCCATTCATGTACCTCAACGGCGGCGGTCAGCGTGAACTGGTGGTAGGTACCGAGAGCGGCTGGATACACGCGTACGACGGCATCGAAGGCAACCTGGATGGTGTATGGAACCTGGTGGATGACACTTGGCAGGATGTGCGCGAGGGCAAGTTCACCGCAGTGGCCCTGCACGACTTCAATGACGACAGCTACCTGGATGCCGTAATAGGCAACTACCGCGGCGGCATCAGCTACTGGCGCAACGATTTCGCTGCCGCCGTGCAGGACTTGGAGGCCATCACGAGCGCTGAGGCGTTTACCATGATGCCGAACCCTGCGGCCGGTCCAACGGTCATCGCGTTGGGTATTCCGGTCCAGGACCGTCTACGCCTCGACGTGTTGAACGGCGTTGGGCAGGTCGTTCACAGTGAACCGGTCCGCGGTCGGCGCATTGAACTGGACACGCGCGAGCTTCCCCCGGCCGTCTATATGGTGCGGATCGGGAATGGCATCCGGTACTGGACCCAACGGTTGGTGGTCATGCGCTGACTGATGGCCCAGCATGTCATCCTCTTCGACGGCGATTGCGCGTTCTGCAATGGCTGGGTGAAGTGGATTATAGCGCGAGACCGCGCGCGGCGATTCACCTTTGCCCCGCTCTCTTCTGAGGAAGGTTTGGCTTTGCGACGAAAGCACGGCGTACCCGATACCATCGACTCCATCGTGCTGGTGAAAGACGATCTGGCGTTCACCAGGTCCGATGCCGCTTGGCGCGTGCTGCGCGCGCTGCCCGGCTGGGGGTTCGCCGGGCTGCTGCTCCGGCTCATCCCAGGGCCTCTGCGGAACTGGGGTTATGACCTCATCGCACGCAACCGTCACCGCCTCGGCATGAAGGACACGTGCGAACTGCCCGGCCACCGGCACTGACCCCAAGGTTTGCCAGAAAAGAAGAAGGCGCCCATCCGGACGCCCTCGTTCGCATTCGTTTCCTGACCTCAGGCCGGCACGTTGTTCATCTTGTCGAGCACGTCCATCACCTCTTTCACCGCCTTCGCGCTCGCGTTGCAGAGCTCTTGCTCCTCCTTGGTCAGCTTCAGTTCGATGATGCGCTCGATGCCCTTCTTGCCGAGGATCACGGGCACGCCCATGTAAACGCCCTTCAAGCCGTATTCACCGTTGAGCCAAGCGCACACCGGGAACACGCGCTTCTGGTCGCGTACGATGGCTTCCACCATCTGGGCCGCAGCGGTGCCGGGGGCGTACCAAGCTGACGTGCCAAGCAGGTTCACGATCTCGCCCCCACCCTTCTTGGTGCGCTCCACGATGGCGTTCAGCTTGTCCTCCGCGATCAGCTCGGTGACGGGGATGCCGCCGACCGTGGTGTATCGCGGCAGCGGCACCATGGTGTCACCATGGCCGCCCATGAGGACCGCCTGAATGTCCTTGGGGCTCACGTTGAGCTCCGTGGCCAGGAAAGCGCGGTAGCGGGCCGTATCCAGGATGCCGGCCATGCCGAACACCCGATGAGCGGGAAATTTGCTGTTGATGAAGGCGCAATAGCTCATCACATCGAGCGGGTTGCTCACAACGATGATGATGCTGTTCGGGCTGTGCTTCACCACGTTCTCCGTCACGCTCTTCACGATGTTGGCGTTCGTGGCGATAAGGTCATCACGGCTCATGCCCGGCTTGCGTGGCAGTCCGCTGGTGATCACGACCACATCGCTGTTGGCCGTCTTGGAATAATCGTTCGTACTGCCTGTCAAACGGCTGTCGAACAGGGCAATAGGTGCGGTCTGCCAGATATCCAGCGCTTTGCCCTCGGCGAAGCCCTCCTTGATATCCAGGAGAACCACTTGCTCGGCCAGTTCCCAGCGCGCACAGGCGTCGGCACACGTCGCACCCACATTGCCTGCTCCTACCACGGTGATCTTCATCGGTGAGGTCTGTTTTTTTTGAGAGGCGCGAAATTAGGAGGGGTGAGGCTTGGCGGACGCGTTCAGCTTTTCCACGATCGGGGGGTAGTTGCGAACAGATCCCGGCGGTGGAAGCGAAGGATCGTTAACTTCCCGCCAGTTCTACACATGTCCACGGCAGAGCTGGCAACCTTGAAAGAGCAGCTGCGTCTAGGCGCTACATGGCAGGGCATGGAGGCGGCGGAGCAGGTGTTTTCCGGCATCATCGATGGGTGCATCGCCGGGGAACGCCGGAGCCAGCAGCGGGTCTACGAGCTCTTCTATGGGAAAATGATGGCGGTATGTCTGCGCTACACCAAGAACCACGATCAGGCCAAGGACATCCTGCAGGACGGGTTCATCAAGGTGTTCCGGTCCATGGAGAAATTCAACCGCGAAGGCAGCTTCGAGGGCTGGATACGCCGCATCATGGTGAATACGGCCATCGATTACTTCCGGCGGGCCAAGAACGCGTACCTGTTGCTTGGCGAGGAACGCAGCATCGAGGATTTCGGGGACCAGGACGAGGAGGATACACTGGAGGACGAATCTGCGGAGGAAGTGGTGGACCTGAAGCCGGCCGACGTGATCAACGCGATGCAGAAATTGACCCCCGCGTACCGCACGGTGTTCAACCTGTACGTCTTCGAGGAGATGACGCACAAGGAGATCGCCGAGATGTTGGGCATCAATATCGGCACGAGCAAGAGCAATCTGGCCAAGGCGAAGCATAACCTTAAGAAACTGCTTAAAAAGGAGCATAAGCTCCCTTGAGATATGAGTACGAGCAAGACCGGCCTGGACGCCTTCGAGCGGTCGTTGAAGGACAGCCTCGACCAGTTCGAGGTGCCCTACAACAGCGCGGATTGGACCCAAATGGAGCGCAGCTTGAACGGCAACAGCCGGGGTTGGTGGGTCAGTGGTTTGGGATTGTCGGTCCTTGTAGCCGGTCTGGTGGTGGTGGGTGGCGGCACTTGGTACGCGCTGACCAGCGCACGGCCCGTCCCCGAACCCCTTGCCGATACGGCTTCGCCGACCGTGCCGGGTTTGACGACAGAGGCTCCCACCTCCAGCGTTCCATCGAAAGACATCGTGACCCTGATGCCGGAAACAAAGGGTTCAACCGTAGCTGACCAACTGGGATCCGGAACGGTGACTTCGCAAGACAATTCCGATACGGGGAATCGTGCGAACAAAGAAGCGCGCATCGTTTCAAGCACCGCCGATGCTGCGGAAACCTCAACGAAGGAGGCCCCAGTGACGGAAAAGCCAGCCACCGTCCCCACTGCGGGCGCGAACGCCAACGAGATCACCTTCAAGGCCAGCATTGCGGAAGGTTGCCCAGGCACTTCCGTGGACTTCAAGGTCTCCAACATGCCGGAGGACGGCATCTATCTCTGGAATTTCGGCGACGGCAGCTTCAGCAACCACGCGAATCCCGAGCACACCTTCACGAAGGCTGGCCGCTACCAAGTGATGCTGTCCATGAGTGCGGCTGGTGTTGGCACCATACAGAACAAGCCCAGCAGCGACGTGATCGAGATCCATGAAGCGCCGATGGCCGCCTTCAATGTGCTCAAGCAGGAGTACGACGGCCACCTGCCCTCCGTGCATTTCGAGAATCGCAGCCTGGCAGGGGCGAAATATTCCTGGGACTTCGGAGACGGCCAGACCAGCACCATTGCCCATCCGGACCATGTGTACAAGAAAAAGGGCGTCTACCAGGTCGAATTGACGGTGACGAATGAGACCGGCTGTGAGGACAAGGTGATGAAGGATGTACGGATCGACAAGGACTACAATCTGGACGCCCCGGCCAGCTTCTCACCCAATGGCGACGAGTTCCAAGAGACGTTCATGCCCGAGGCTCTCCGGACGCTCGGTGTGAAGTTCAACCTTACCGTCTACTCGGCCAATGGAACGTTGCTCTACCAGACCAACGACGCGTCAAAGCCCTGGACAGGCCGTGCCCAGAACCGCGGCAACATCTGCGGCGCGGGGGACTATGTATGGGTGGTGGACGTGCGTGAAAGCCTCCACTTGGCGGAAACCTACACGGGCAAGGTGCGACTGGAGCGCTGAGATGATGAACCCTTCGCAAAAGCCCCGGTCGATCCGGGGCTTTTGTCTTTCAAATGGTCGGGCCGCATCCTTCGCCCACCTCCGGAAGGCGCCTTCCCTGCGAACTTCTCCTCTCCCCAGGCCCGGTTCAGAACTTCCGTACCGCCCCAGCAAACCGAACGCCCGGTTCATCCGTCACCGTGCCGGTGGCTGGTCAACGGTAGCCGGTACGGTCTACCTTCGCTCAGTCGTTGCAACAAGCTTCCATGATGCATCCCGACCCCTTTCTCTCCCTCAGCCGCTCCTGGCGTTCATTGCTGGCTCTTGTCGCCATGTGTTCTTCAGCAGGTGCGTTCGCGCAAGGGCTGCAATACAGCATCACCGGCGGCTCGGCCACCGCATGCTCCGGGGTCATCGAGGATTCAGGCGGGCCCAGTGCCGAATACGGCGACAACGAGAACTACACCTTCACGATCTGTCCGGACATCCCCGGGAACGTGATCTACCTGACGTGGTTCTTCTTCGACCTGAGCACCATGGGCAATGACGACCATCTCTCCATCTATGATGGCGACAATACCGGTGAGACATCCCTGGGAACCTACACGGGCACTGAACTTCAGAACCTGATCGTCAGTGGTACCGTTTTCAATACGACCGGTTGCTTGACGCTGGTGTTCCAATCGAACGGCAGCGGCGTCGGGAATTTCTCCTGCGGTATCCAATGCACCACCCCTTGCGAGCACCCGCTTGCCGTGGCAAGCATGAGCGAACCTGTGCCCCTGCTGGCATGTGTTGATGAACCGATCACCTTCGATGGCAGTGCCTCTTACGCCGCTCCGGGGTTCACGATCCAGCAATACCTCTGGAACTTCGATGATGGCACGGTGGACAGCACGAGCGGTCCTGTGGTCACGCACTCCTTCGACAACGACGGCGAATACGTTGTTCAACTCCTGGTCACCGATGAGAACGATTGCTCGAACCTGAATCTGGTGGACCTGCAGGTGCTGGTGAGCACCACGCCGAATTTCTCCCTCACGAGCGAAAGCGTGGAAACCTGTTTCGGGGAAACGGTGACCCTCGTGGGGAATGCACAGCCTGTGACATGGACCGGCATGCCCGACGCGGGTATCGGGGAGCCCGCGCTGCTTCCGGATGATGTAGGGTCCCCTTACCAATCGGGATTGGTCTATGAGCAGTTCAACCCGGGGCAGGAGATGACCAGCACGAGTGATCTGCTCAGCATTTGCGTGGAAATGGAGCATAGCTTCATGGGTGACCTGGTACTGCAAGTGATCTGCCCCAATGGTCAGACCACCATCCTTCACCAGCAGGGAGGCGGTGGATTGTTCATCGGTGACGCCAACGACATGGATGCGTTCGATCCTGAGCCTGGGACCTGCTGGACCTATTGCTGGAGCCCGACCGCAACGAACGGCACATTCGAAGAGAATTCGACGACAAGCACGGTCCCCTCGTCTCAGGGCACGGCTTTGGCTCCAGGCACATACGAGGCGGTGCAGCCACTTGATCAATTGATCGGCTGTCCGCTGAACGGCGAATGGATCTTCCAGAGCACCGATCTGTGGGCTGCGGACAACGGGTTCATCTGCAACTGGACCATCAACTGGAATCCCGCGATCATTCCGGACGTTACCACGTTCACGCCCTCTTTCGGCCTGGATCCGGATTCGACTTTCTGGACCGGCGCACCGGGCAGCACCATCACGTTCAACGGCGACACCGCAACGTTCACGGCGGACAGCCCGGGAGTGTACAACTTCAATTACAACGTGCTGGACAACTTCGGATGCCCTTACGATACGACCATCACGGTAACGATCAATGATCCGTTCACCGTGGACGCGGGCCCGGACGGCGTGATCTGCAATGATCCCCTGCAATTGAACGCCATGGTCGTGGGCAGTACCCAGGACTGCGAGTGGACCTTGGAGATGAACGACTCGGGCTGGGACGGGTGGAACGGAGCGAGCTTGACGATAACTGTGGACGGCGTTCCCACTGTTTACAGTTGTGCGGGCAATTTCCAATCGATCTCGATCCCCATCACCGCCGGCGATGAGATCACGTTGACCTATGCGCCCGGTGCCTGGGAATGGGAGGTTTCCTATACCCTGATGGATGATATGGGCAACACGATATTCGATGACGGGCCCAACCCACTGGTCGGTCTGGTCTGGACAGGGCAGGCCACCTGTGGAGGAGAGGGAGGAATGACCTGGGAATGGACGCCGACGGAAGGCTTGTCGGACCCCACGATACCCGACCCCACCGTAGTGGTGACCAGTGAGACGGAATTCACAGTGAGCGCTTGGCCCACGGGACATCCGGTATGCGCTGCGAGCGATCAGGTCACCATCACACTTGACCCGGGTCTCGATCCGGGGAACGATTCGCTCGTCATCGTCTGTGCCACGCCGCCCTCCTTTGACCTGATCACGATGCTGGGTGGTACGCCGAACCCCGGTGGTGTCTGGACGGATGAGAACGGCAACGTAGTGCCGGACACGTTCAATCCGATGGTCGATGCGGCCGGCATCTACACCTACACGGTGACGACTCTTCTGGGATGCATCGGCACGGCGGACCTGGAGATCCAGATCCTTGGTGCTGCTGATCCTCAATGTTGTGGTGTTGTGGACGCCGGGCCCGATGCGCTCGTATGCGAACTCGAGTACCTGTTGAGCGCGTCGGTGGGCAACACGGGTATGGGCATTTGGACAGGTCCGGCCGGCTACGTGATCAATGAGCCTTGGAACGCCCAGACGGAAGTGACCGCTCCCGGCAGCGGCCCAGCGATGTTCTACTGGACGGAGGATGATGGCGTGCTGTGCTACCTCATCGACAGCGTGACGATCACGTTCACCGAGCCGTTGGAAGCCGTCGTGACCCGTACGGACGCGATCTGTTTCGAGGCCTGCGACGGAACGGCGAGCGTTGCGGTCACCGGAGGGAACGGCGCGTATTCATACTCGTGGACGGACAACCTCGCCGACGATGAGCCGAACGCCGAACACATCTGTGCCGGGACCTACAACGTGATCGTTACCGATGAGAACGGCTGCGGAACGGACGAGGATTTCAGCATCGGTCAACCCGAGCTCCTGGAGATCGATGCGGTGAGCATCGTTGAACCTTGGTGCCATGGCGATTGCAACGGGTCGATCACCATCACGGACGCCGAGGCGGTGCAGTACAGTTTTGATGGCGGCGTGATCTATCAGGCCACAGCGACCAAGGACAGCCTGTGTACAGGTCTCTATGACATCGCTATCAAGAACGCGAACGACTGTATCGGGACCGGTGTCATCGCGGTGACGGAGCCGCCTCAGGTGGTGGCGGAATTCGACCACATCCCGGTCCCTGCGAACATCGACGCGCCAGTGATCACCTTCTATAACCAGAGTGAGCACGCCGTAGCCTGGATCTGGGACATGGCCGGCTTGGGCACCTTCCTCGATGAGAACCCCCAGTTCAGGTTCAGCGAGACCTATCCGGGCACCTATGAAGTCTGCCTTACGGCGATCGACAACCACGGCTGCATGGACACCGTCTGTCATGACGTGGTGATCGACGATGTGTTGCAGACCTACGCGCCGAACACGTTCACTCCGGATGGGGATGGCGTGAACGACATGTGGTTGATGGTGAGCAATATCCCGGACATCATGAGCTTTGAGATGCGCGTCTTCGATCGCTGGGGACAGGTCGTATTCGAGACCACGGACCCCTTGAAGGCTTGGGACGGTAAACACATGAAGGGCGGCGATGTCCTGAAGCAGGACGTTTATGCCTTCCGCTGTACGTTCCAGATCATCAGCACCGGTGGGCTGCGCGAGTACATGGGGCATGTCTCTCTCTTGAAGTGATACCCCGGGTTCCCTTGCAGGAGCTTTGCGACAAGTGAACGGCCACCACATCACGGCCAGCCGTTGCAACTTCACACCGGTTATGGGAACAACGCCGGGACGGACATCGATCAAGGTGCCTTTCTGGACACTCCTTGTCAGATCCGCACCTCGATGGGCCTTGGGGCTTGTCGCGGCATTGTACTCCCTCCTCAGCACGGCACAACCCGTTTTCAATATCTCCGCTGGTGACGTGGTGACCTGTGGCGGAACGCTTGTCGACAGCGGAGGTGATGGCGGCCCGGGTTATGGGAACAACGAGTCGTTCACCATCACCATTTGTCCGGACGCGCCCGGTGTGTCCATAACCCTGACCGCGCAAGTGTTCAACCTCTCGGCCGCAGGTACTTCGCCCGGGGACATGTTGAACGTGTATGACGGTCCGACGACCGGCGACCCCATGTTCGGTTCGCTGGGTGCAGGGTCGGTCGTTTCCACCATCACGGCCAGCTTCATGAACCCCACAGGCTGTCTCACCTTGGAATTCATTTCAAACGAGACCGGCACTGGTACGTTCGCCTTCACTATCTCCTGCTTCGTTCCTTGCGAACCACCCACGGCCCTGGCTGTGATGAGCGAACCTTCCCCTGCGATGATCTGCCAGGGAGAAGCGGTACAATTCGACGCGAGCGGGTCTTCCGCTGCCCCCGGACAGACGATCACCACGTACATATGGGACTTCGGGGATGGCAGTATGGACAGCACCAGCGGGGCGCTCGTCGCGCACGCTTTTCCTGACCCGCCAGCGGCGCACATCATCCACTTGGCCATCCGGGACGGCAACGATTGTGTGAACACGAACAGTGTTGCGCTGGAGGTACACGTGAGCACGACACCGGAATTCACCGGCATGGAGAACCAGACGGTATGTGTGGGGGAATCGGTCGTTTTGGATGCCGATGCCTCCGCAGTGACTTGGACAGGTCTTCCGATCATCGATTTCGGCGTAGGTCTGCAGCTCCCTGATCAGACCGGCATACCCTTCACCAGTCCTTTGGTCACCACCGCTTTCACACCGGGAGAAACGATGACGGACCTATCGGACATCATTTCTGTTTGCATCGAGATGGAGCACTCGTGGATGGATGACTGCATACTCCAACTTACGAGTCCAACGGGGCAAACGATCCTTCTCCACAACCAAGGCGGAGGCGGCACCTTTCTGGGAGAGCCTGTGGACGACGATCTCCAACCGAACGCCATGGGCACGTGCTATCAATACTGTTTCAGCCCCACCGCCACGACGGGTACTTGGGAAGAGAACTCCGGGGGTGTGGTACTGCCTGAGGGGGAATACGAAAGTGTGGAGCCGTTTTCGGGTCTCTTAGGGAGCGAGTTCAATGGCACATGGACCCTTACGTTCACCGACATGCTCTCCTTTGACAATGGGTTCATCTGTTCGTGGTGGATCAACTTCGATCCTTCCTTGCTCCCGGATGCTGCTGTTTACACGCCCGTCCTGGACCTCACCGATGCGGATTCCTCCAACTGGCAGGGTAACGGGCTTGTTCCGGATCCGACCGATCCGACGCAAGCGACGTTCACCCCAACAAGCAGCGGAAGCGAGATCCTCACCTTCACAGTAACGGACAACTTCGGCTGTTCCTACGATACAACGCTCACGATCACTGTTACGCCCGCAGCCGTGATCGATGCGGTATCCCTTCCCTCTGACGGATGCGGCGAGCCGGTCCAATTGAACGCCTCCTTGCAGAGCCCGGTGCCTTCGGGTCCGGTCATCTACCAATGGACGCCGGCGGCAGGTCTCTCGAGCACGTCCATCCCCTATCCCCTCGCTACGGCCGCCGTCGATACCTGGTACAGTGTATCCGTCTTCCCGGCCGGGCATCCGCTCTGTGGAAGCACGGACAGTGTCTTCGTGAATGAGCAGACGTGGCTGGAGAACGACAGCTCCTTGACGGAGGCTGTCTGTTCTGGCGACGGTACGGGCAACATCGAGGTGATCACCACGGGCAATGGCGGACCATGGAACTACACATGGACCGACGCGGACGGCAACGTGGTGCAGACCACCAACGGAGTGAACGGCGATATCTTCTTCGGTACCGGGGGACAGTACACCGTCGTAGTACTTGAAGGGGTGTATGGCAACGGCTGCTCGGACACGCTGGAAGCGTCCATACAGGAACCGTCGGCGGTCCAAATGCTGACCATCAGCGAAGACACCACGATCTGTCTCACAGGAACAGCGACGCTCGAGGCTTCGGCCCAAGGAGGCTCCGGACCACTGACACCCCACTGGAACGACGGCCACGCCGACTGGGAGCATTCCGTAACGCCATTGAGCGCAACGACCTGGTCCGTGTGGTCAACCGATAGTCTCGGGTGCTTCAGCGACACGCTATCGGTACAGGTGAACGTGAATCCCGCGCTCGGTCTCCACACACCGGATACCGTGGTCACTTGTCCGGATCTGGATACACAATTGATGCCCGACACGGTGTATGGCGGAGACGGGAACTACGTCTTCTCCTGGGCCGGCGGTGCCTTTCAGGAAGAGCCGGGCTACATGGTGAATCTTCCCGATTCCGCGACCATCTACGTGGTGTTGCAGGACGGATGTGAAACTCCACCGGTCACCCATGCCATCCGCGTTTCGGTCAAGCCCATACCCGACCTGGTGTTGACGGCGGACACGCTGCTCGGTTGTGATCCATTCGCTGTCATCTTCTCGGTGGACGATACGACCGATGCCGCCACGGTGGATTGGGACTTCGGCGACGGTATCGTGATACCCGGTCCCCCGGAGAGTGTCGGCCACACATACCCTGATCCGGGGGTATTCGATGTGAGTGTTACCGTTCATTGGCCGAACGGATGTGACGACGACACGACGGTGGCCGACATGATCACGGTGGCGGCGGTGCCCGACGCACAGTTCGTTTGGGACCCGGTGCCCGCCAGCACGCTCGACCCGACGGTCGGGTTCGTGGAGGATTCCGGCCCTTATGCTGTGAGCTGGATCTGGGATTTCGCCGGACTCGATACCGCACATGGGCCGGAGGTCGAATTCACGTTCCCCAACGTCTTCGGTGATCTCTACCCCGTCGAACTCGTGGTAGCGAACTACCTGGGTTGCACGGATACCGTGGTGCGCATGGTGGAGGTGATGGACGAGTTCCTCGTGTTCATCCCCACGGCCTTCACACCCAACGGCGATGGCATCAACGAGCAATTCTTCGTCCAAGGTGATGACATCGATACAAAAGACTTCCTCCTTGCGGTCTTCGACCGGTGGGGCGAGAAGATCTTCGAGACCACGGACCGTGGCGAAGGCTGGGACGGCGCTTATGGGGGGAGTCCCGTGCAGGACGGCACGTATACCTGGCTGCTGAACGCCCGATCCTTTTACACCGGAAAGCCCCATAAACAGGTGGGCCATGTAGTGGTGACCCGTTGAGCGCCACCCAGGGCATCGCAGTGGGGCCACCCTGCTATCCCGTCGACACTGTTGAAGGATTCGTCCAAAGCAGTTGAACGGCTGATCCGTACCCTCTAATTTTCCCATGCACGCTGATCCATCCACGTGCAAAGCGGGTGAATGGTGCGACTCTACGCCGTTCAGTTTATCGCCTCTTTCTCCGATGGGGGATCCCATGTCACCACATGAGGACCTCCTCCATCATATCCGCGCTGCTCGCATCCTGCCTCCTGGCCTTTTTTGCGACGCCCGTTTCGGCACAGCCGTGCAACACGGGCTACACGTTCACCGCATCTCCTCCTCCGGTCGCGGGTGAATACCAGTCAGGACAGACGGTGACCTTCTGCTACACCGTAACGAACTGGACCATCATCAACGTGAACTGGTTCCACGGTATCAGCATGGCCTTCGGTGCGGGATGGGACATGTCGACCCTTGCACCCGGCCCTCCGCCTCCCACCTGTGGAACAAGCGGCGGAACGTGGGGTTGGTACAACATATGTGACGGCACTTCCGGAACGGCCCTGCCGCCCATGGGGCCGGGCTACTTCTTCGATCTGGACAACGACGGCAACCCGGGCAACAACTTCGGTGATCTGTGCAGTGGTGCGGTGGATTGGGAGTTCTGCTTCAGCATCACCACGGCCAGTGGCGCCATGTGCGTTGATGGCGCGAACTTGAACGTCACCGTGAACAGCTATGGCGACAGCGAGTCCGGTTCATGGGGGAGCGCCGGTTGTGGTGGTGATGCGATCGGAGTACTCCCCGCGACGCTGAACTGTTGCAGCGCGAACGCAGGCAGCAATGGAGCCGTGGTGCTATGCAGCACGAGCGCCGCTGTGGACCTGGCGGACTATCTCGGCGGAACACCGGACGCGGGCGGCACCTGGACCGCGCCAGGTGGCGGCGGCACCACCTCGGCGCTCAACCCCGGATCGGCGACCAGCGGCAACTATACCTACACCGTTACATCCGGGAGCTGCTCATCCAGCGCCGTGGTGGTCGTGACCATCAATCAACCGCCCAACGCCGGTGCCGACGGCTTCCTGAACATCTGCTCCAATAACGCGGCAACGAACCTGTTCACGCTGATCGCGGGTGCCCAACCCGCGGGATCATGGACCGCGCCGGGCGGTGGGGCCTTCAGTGGCTGGTATGACCCGGCGGTGAACGTCTCCGGGATCTATACATACACATTAACGGGTACGTTCCCCTGCGCGGCCGACCAATCCACCGTGCTGGTGAACGAATCCCCGTTACCGAGCGCCGGTGCGGACGGGGCCACCACCGTTTGCGCGAACGGCGCCCCGATCGATCTGCTTGCGCTTCTGACCGGACCGGATGCGGGAGGCAACTGGTCGGCACCCGGCGGCGGCGGGACCACAAGCACCTACACGCCGGGCACGAGCACCCCGGGGCCGTACACCTACACCGTGGCGGGAACTCCTCCATGCGGGAACGACCAGGCCGTCGTCACGGTAGCACAGGTCAACCCCGTGAATGCCGGAACGGACGGTAGCGTGACGGTTTGCGGCGATGGTGCCGCGATCGATCTGTTCGCGAGCCTGGGCGGTGGACCTGGGGCGGGTGGCACTTGGACCGATCCGGGTGGAGCAGCGAACAGCAACATCTATACGCCCGGTACTTCCACGCCGGGTTCCTACACCTACACGCTGAACGCTGCGGCCCCGTGTATCAATGATCAAGCGACCGTACTGGTCACGCAGAACGCCCCCGTCAATGCAGGTGCCGACGGAGCGATCACCGTTTGTTCGGATGGTTCGAACGTGGACCTCTTCGCCTTGTTGGGGGGGCCTGAGCCGGGTGGTTCCTGGGCCGCCCCAGGAGGGGGAGCCTCCACCCCCACATACACGCCGGGAACCAGCCTTCCTGGGATCTACACCTACACGGTAGCAGCTCTTGCTCCATGTGTGGATGACCAGTCGCTCGTGACGGTCACCCAGAACAGTCCAGTGGATGCCGGGACGGACGGCGCCACCACCGTATGCTCCGATGGCGCGAACGTGGATCTCCTCTCCTTGCTCGGCGGACCGGATGCCGGGGGCTCTTGGACCGCACCCGGAGGGGGTGCGACCGGTTCCACCTACATACCCGGCACGAGCGCTCCGGGGATCTACACATACCTGGTGTCAGCGCTCGCGCCGTGTGTGGATGATCAGGCAACGGTCACGGTAACCCAGAACACCCCCGTGAGCGCGGGCGCGGATGGCGCGATCACCGTGTGTTCTGACGGCTCTGCGGTGGATCTCTTCGCGCTGCTCGGTGGGCCGGATGCGGGCGGGTCATGGACCGCACCCGGTGGTGGCGCGACATCAGCCAACTATATACCCGGTACCGGCGCGCCTGGCGTTTACAATTACACGGTTACAGCACTGGCGCCCTGCATGGACGACCAGGCAACCGTGACGGTCACACAGAATGACCCGGTGACCGCAGGTGTTGACGGTGCGATAACGCTCTGTGAGGACGGGGCGAACGTTGACCTCCTCGCCTTGCTCGGTGGGCCGGACGCCGGGGGCACATGGACCGCGCCAGGCGGTGGGGCAACTACTTCCACCTACACACCAGGAACTGGTACACCCGGAACATATACCTACACCGTTGCGGCACTCGCACCCTGCTCGAACGACCTGGCGACCGTTACGGTCACGCAGAACAGCACGGTGAACGCCGGGGGTGATGGAGCAAGCACCGTTTGTTCCGACGGCCCGGACATGGATCTGTTCTCGTTGCTGAGCGGACCTGATGCAGGCGGCGCTTGGACCGCTCCGGGCGGCGGGGCTACCAACTCTACCTACACACCGGGAACGAGTACGCCGGGCATCTACACCTACACCGTTGTGGCACTCGCACCCTGCTCGAATGATCAGGCAACGGTCACGATCGTGCAGAACGATCCGGTGAGCGCCGGCACGGACGGTGCGATCACCGTTTGCGCGGACGGGACCGGCATAGACCTGCTCACCTTGCTCGGTGGACCGGATGCGGGCGGCGCTTGGACCGCTCCAGGAGGGGGGAGCGTTACTGCGATGTACACGCCGGGTGTCAGCACGGCAGGGACGTATACCTACACGGTCGCAGCGCTGGCACCGTGCGTGAACGATCAGGCGACGGTCGTGGTCACACAGAACAACCCTGTGACCG
>JAGODO010000282.1 GCA_017998165.1 Flavobacteriales bacterium
GCACGCATCGGGGGCACTGCCGCCACCAACGCTCCGTCGGCATCCGCGCCCAGCGCGGCGGCGGCGCCAGCGAGATCAGCGCCGGCCCCAGCATCGAACGGGCATGCGCAGGCACCTGCGAAGGCAGTCGTCATGAATGACGGGCCAGTGGACCGCACCGGCCCGAGTGGCAAGTTCTACAGCCCACTGGTGCGGAACATCGCTCAAAGCGAGGGGGTTAGCATGGCCGAGCTGGAGTCAATCATGGGAACAGGCGAAGGCGGCCGCGTGACCAAGAGGGACATCCTCGGCTACCTGCCGCAGCGCGGCGCGCCTTCGTCGCAACCCGCGCCACGCAGCCCGCAGCCTGTCGCCGAAGCGCTTGGCAGACCCGAACCCCAAGCTCCGGCCGTGATGCCAGGCCAGGGAGACGAGCTCATCGAGATGGACCGCATGCGCCGACTCATCGCCGACCACATGGTGATGAGCAAGCGCACCAGCCCGCACGTGACCAGTTTCGTGGAGGCCGACGTGACCAACCTCGTGCTCTGGCGCGAGAAGGTGAAGAAGGCATTCGAGCAGCGCGAAGGAGAGAAGCTCACGTTCACCCCGGTCTTCATCATGGCGATCGTCCAAGCGATCAAGGAGATGCCCATGGTGAACGTGCAGGTCGATGGCTACACCATCATCAAGAAACGGGACATCAATATCGGCATGGCCGCCGCCCTTCCGTCGGGCAACCTGATCGTGCCTGTGATCAAGAACGCCGACCAGCTCAACTTGGTGGGACTGGCCAAGAAGGTGAACGACCTGGCCAACCGTGCCCGCGCCGGGAAGCTGCAACCGGATGAGATCTCAGGGGGCACCTACACCGTGACCAACGTGGGCACTTTCGGGAATGTGCTGGGCACTCCGGTGATCAACCAACCGCAAGTAGCCATCATGGCCACAGGCGCCATACGCAAGAAGCCAGCGGTGATCGAGACCCCCACCGGCGATATGATCGGCATCCGGCACCAGATGTTCCTGAGCCATAGTTACGACCACCGTGTGGTGGACGGCGCGCTGGGAGGCCGTTTCGTTCGCCGTGTAGCCGATATCCTCGAAGGATGGTCCGTAGACCAAGCCTGGTGACAAGACCTGCCCATAGGGAAAATTCTACATTAGCCCCTGACCGACCGAACCGAACGCGCTCCTTCCTGATGATGAACCGTTACCGCTCCCTGCTCGTCGCGACATGCATCGCCCTTGTCGGCGGATTGTTCGCCCAAGGTGAGAACACCTCCTTCAACTGGAAGTTCGAAGAGGGCAACAAGCTCATGGAGGAGAAGCTCTTCAATCAAGCGGCTGAGATCTGGAAGGAGCTGCTGGCCACCGATGGGGAGAACGCGAACCTGAATTACAAGGCCGGCCTCAGCTATTTCAGCTCATACAACCAGAAGGCCAAGGCGCTTCCGTACCTGGAGAAAGCCTCTCAGCTCCGTAAGACCGGGAGTTATGGCGGCTTCAACCAGAGCGGCTACGACCCGTTCGAGCCCAAAGAGCGCAATGCCCCGGAGGAAGTGGATTATTACCTCGGCCGCGCGTACCATTTGGGTGAGCAATTCGACAAGGCCGAAGTGTCTTACCAGAAATTCATCGACGGCACCGACACGAAGCACGCCATGCACGCTCTTGCGGTCCGTGGCAAGGAACAGGTGGCCAACGCTCGTGAACTGCGCAAATCACCACTCGGGTATCAAGTGAGCAACGTGGGTCCCGTGGTGAATGGCGACCATCCTGACTTCAGCCCCGTGCTCAGTGTTGACGGCAACGCGCTCTTCTACACCAGCCGTCGCGTTCGCCCGGACAGCTCCAACAAGAGCATCCTCGACCCCATCGCCGGTCTTCCGTACGAGAACATCTACGTGAGCTACAAGGACCGGGAGGGCAATTGGCAGAAACCCGAGCTGCTCAACATCAACCCCAGCGGCGCGGGCCACCTGGCCAGTGTGAACGTGGCAGCCGATGGACAGACCTTGTTCATCTATCGCGATGACGGTGGCGACGGGAACATCTATGAGAGCAAGCTGGTGGGTGAGGTCTGGACCGACCCCGTGCTCATGGGCAGCGACATCAACACGCGTTCCTGGGAGACCCATGGCGCGCTCTCCGCAGACGGCAACACCTTCTACTTCATCAGCAACCGGCCCGGAGGAAAGGGCGGCCGCGACATCTACCGGGTGGTGCGCTTGCCTGACGGACAATGGAGCAAGGCACAGAACCTGAGCAGTGTTGTGAACTCGGTGTACGACGAGGACGGGGTCTTCGTGCATCCCAACGGCCGCACCATGTACTTCAGCTCCATGGGCCACAATAGCATGGGCGGCTTCGACATCTTCCAGACCGAGCTCCTGGACGACGGGAACTGGACCCCGCCGGTGAATCTGGGCTACCCGCTGAACACCGTCGACGACGATGTCTTCTTCATCACCACCGCCGATGGCCGTCGCGGCTATTTCAGTAGCGACCAGATCGGCGGCCACGGAGAGAAGGACATCTATTTCGTCGACCTGCCCAGCGATATGGAAAGCGAAGGGCTCGCCGTGCTGAAAGGGTTCATCATCCCTGCGCCCGGTGAAGGCCTGCCACCGAGCACGATCCTGTACGTCACCGACAAGACGACCGGCGAGGTGAAGGCCTACAAGCCGCGCCAGCGCGACGGGGTGTACGTGGCCATCCTGCCGCCCTGTCGTGAATACAACCTTGATTACCGCGTGGACGACAAGACCGTTCACACCGAGGACATCTTCGTGGAATGCGAAAGCGCTTACCAGGAGATCAACAAGGAGATCTATCTCTCGCCCGTGTCGCTCGGCGGCCCGGCCAGCATCGTGGACCTGCCCAAGGGATCGCCTCCCGGCAAGAAGGAGCCCGGAGTGCCTGTGAAGCCGAAAGAGGGCGGCGAAGCCGTGGAGATGATCAAGGATCCGAAGACCGGGAAGGAGCGCCCGAAGACCGACGCCGAGAAGGAGAAGGAGAAGCTCGGCAAACATGTGGCCCCCGATGCGAGCTACGCGGATGAGTTCGCGAAGTTCTATGCGTACAACGTGAAGGACATCGACCAGAATGAAGAGCGTTGGAAGCAGTTCATCGACGTGGTGGCCAAGCTGATCACCGAGAAGGGCGAAGCGCGTGTGGTCATCGATGGCAGTGCCTCCAAGGTACCCACCAAGACCTTCGGCACCAACGAGAACCTGAGCAAACAGCGCATGGAGGACGCGCGGAAGCGCTTGGTGGAGGCCGTGCAGGCCCGTGGCCTGGACGCCAACAAGCTGATGCTCGAAGCCGTGAATCATCTGGTTCAAGGCCCGCGGTACGAAGGCGACTTCAAGAACACCGACAAGTACGGCAAGTACCAGTACGTGAAGCTGAAGGTGCGCTAGCCTGGCGTGATGTGAAGAACTCAAGAGCCCCGGCCGAAAGCCGGGGCTCTTCCATGATGAACTTCGAGTCGATGAAGCTCACCCTCGTCCGCCCCCTCGCCTTCTTCGATTTGGAGACCACCGGAACGCGCATCGGCAAGGACCGCATCGTGCAGATCGGAATCGTGCGGCTGGAGCCCGGCGGGAAACGCACGAGCTGGCAGCAGCTCGTGAATCCCGGAATCCCCATCCCCGCCGAAGCCACCGCTGTGCACGGCATCACCGACCTCGATGTCGCCATGGCTCCGCGGCTCGAGGACGTCGCTGGCGAGGTCCTCGAGCAGCTCGATGGCTGCGACCTGGGCGGATTCAACATCATGCGGTTCGACGTGCCCTTCCTCGCAGAGGAACTGCTGCGCGTGGGCCGCGAATGGGATAGCACGCACCTGCGGATCGTGGATGTGCAGCGCATCTTTCATCAGAAAGAGCCACGCAACCTGAGCGCTGCTCTCCGATTCTATTGCGGCCGTGCGCACGAAGGCGCTCATGATGCGCTCGCTGACGTGGAGGCCACCGCCGACGTGCTGCTCGCACAGCTCGACCGCTATCCCGATCTGCCCACGGATGTGGAAGGCCTCGGGGACTTCAGCGGCGATCGGCAACGTCCGCCCGATGCCGCCGGCAAGCTCCGATTCGATGAGCGCGGCGCCATCTGCCTCACCTTCGGCAAATACAACGGATGGCCGCTGGAGAACATCGGACGCCACGACCCCGGCTACTTGCAATGGCTGATGACCAAGGCGGAGTTGCCCACGAGCACCCTGTCCGTGATGCGCAACGCACTGGCGGATCTGAACGCATGAGACTGATCTGCATCGGCCGCAACTACGGTGAGCACGCCAAAGAGCTGGGTAATGCCGTGCCCGACGAGCCCGTGATCTTCTTGAAGCCAGAGAGCGCACTGATCGCGCTGGGCGGCCCCATCGCGCTTCCTGCGTTCAGCGACGACGTGCACCATGAGATCGAGCTGGTCTTCGCCATCGCGCGACGGAACGGACAGGCCATTGCGGATCGCGTGACCATCGGCCTCGACCTTACCGCGCGCGATGTGCAGCAGGAACTGAAGGCGAAAGGGCTGCCTTGGGAGAAAGCGAAGGCATTCGATGGCTCGGCGTACGTGGCGGGTTCATTCACTGCCGTTGAGTCCTTCCCAGCTGGCCACCGCATCGAATTCATGCTGAAGAAGAACGGGCAGGTGGTCCAGAGCGGGCATAGCGCCCAGATGATCTTCGATGTGCCCACGCTGATCGCGAGCGTGGAGCGGTACATGCGCCTGGAGACCGGCGACCTGCTCTTCACCGGCACCCCTGCGGGCGTTGGGCCGCTGAAGGCAGGCGATTCGCTGGAGGGGTACATGCTTGGGGAGCTGCTCTTCGAGATCCAGGTGGAAGGCCCCACTCCCTAGGGAAGGCTAGATTTGCGGCCCATGACCAAGACTGTCCAAGTCGG
>JAGODO010000283.1 GCA_017998165.1 Flavobacteriales bacterium
GTCCAGCAGGTAAAGGGCCTCCCCGACCGGCGGTCGTGGAGGCCCTCACCCGACACACCGTTCGGACCAATAACAACGCACATGAAAACAGCCCCCCTCCGCGACCTCGCCATGGAAGCCTCCCATGGCCACTTGAGCGCGAACGCATCGGAATGCGCCCGCCGCAACATCATCATCCGCATCGACACGATCAATGCCGACCACTCGGTAGCCTTCTGCTCCGTGTCCCAGCGCAACAACGGTCTGTTCCGGCGCACCTATTCGCTGCCCGAACTGGTCTGGCGGGCCGAGCAGGCCCTGGCCCCGCTGAACGGGCTGGGCATACTTCCCATGATCAATGTGCATATGAACGGCGAGCAGCGACAGGGCCCCGCACGCATCTCCAGCTCCATCGGCACTTGGCTCCAACGCCTGCGCGAATGGCTGGGCTATCCGCAGACGCGCGAGGTCTTCGGCACACCCTTGTCGTCCAACGACCCCTTCGGCCTGCACACGGCCTTGCAACTGGCCGTGGTGCGGTGAACCGCCGCGACACGGACGATATATCCTGCTATACCCACCCCATGAACTCCCCGTCATGATCTTTTACGCGGTCCTGTTTTCGGTATCCGCGCTCGCCTTGCTCTGGTATCGCCAGCGGCTCCAACGGAGGTGACCGCGCGCTGACATGAATGAACATACAGATCCGATAAGGCCAGCGCCGGAGCCACGGGAACGGCCGTGCTGCGGGCCGCCCGCATGTGCAGGCCCCGAACGCCGAACGCAGGACCTCTTTGCGGAGATCCTGCGTCGCGTTGGGAAATAACGGGCCTACTTGTTCAGCAGGAACCGCAGGCCGGCGGTGATGTACGAGTTGTTGATGCGCGGATTGGTGTTGATGCCATCGCCCTTGAACATGTTCGACATGCCCACATCATAGCCCGCGTCCAGGAACAGGAAGCGGTATTCGGCTCCGGCACCGAAACCGAGGTACCATTGTGTGGAGCGTGTGGTGAAGCTCAACGAATTCTCTCCCGTCTTGGTGCTCAGACCGATGAGCGCCGTGGGCCCCCCGGTGACGTAGACGTTGAAGTCCTTGCCGCTGCCGCTCGCTGGATCGATCAGTCGGATGCCGCCCATCAAGGGAATGCGCAGGGCCTTGCTGGTGTAGCGTGTCTCGGTGTCCACGCCGTTGGGTACGCCATCCTGGCCGAGGCCGATCGTCGTGTAGTCCAGATTGCGGATCTGCATGTAGAGTGCGGGCTTCACGAAGAAGCGCTCGCCGAGCAGGAGTTCGATGCCGTACTGGTAGCCCGCGCGGCCTTTCCAGTTGTCGCTGCCATCGGCATCCACCTTGCTCCCGGAATAACCGCCACCGAGGCGGATCTCCTGCGCGCTGAGCCCGAAGGTGCATAACGCGCCGAACAGGGTGAGCAGGGTGAGTTTTCTTGAATCGTTCATGTGGGTATGTTCATGCCTGGAAGGATCTCCGGGCAAGCAGGTATTGTCAACATCGTGTCCACGTTCGCTTTCGGCCCACCCGTTTGCACGGGTCGACCTGCGGTGCTACTCTCCCTAGTCCCGTGTGCCGCTATCCGTCGCCCTGCACGGAAGAGCCGGTGCGCACCGCGGAAGGATATCCGGGTCAGCCTTGCCCAAGCGGGCAGTTCCCGCCCCCTCCTGTTGCCCGCAGCGTTGGTCGGGCCAGCGTCAGGTGACTACACTGTCGACATCCGCCACCAGGCGCTCCGCTCCCAGAACGACTCGCCCACCGCCGCAGTGGTGCTCCCTGTGGGTTACGCCTTTGGCGCTGCTCGACATGACAAGTCATGGACATACGGAAGAGGTCTATTCCCACAGAGACCCCAGAAGGAACTTGGTCGCTCCCCCGCCGCGGCATACGCCGGTGATGGGGACCGAACGGCTTATGGCGCGGACCCTGCCCGGCACATGCCCTTCACCGCTCCTCGAGCATCAGCTTCTCCAGTTCAGCGAATTCGTAGGGTTTCACCAAGTGGGCATCGAAGCCTGCTTCCCTGGTCAGGACGATATCCGATGCTTGACCATAGCCAGTGAGCGCGATCAACCGGACATCGGCCGTCGACGGATGAATGCGCAGTCGACGGGCCACTTCGTAACCGTCCAACCCCGGCAGGCCGATATCCAACAGCACGAAGCGGGGCGGCCATTCCTGAGCGATCGCCAATCCCTCGGGTCCGGTATGTGCGGTGCGCACGGTGTAGCCCTTATGGCGCAGCATGCTGGAGAGGATGGTGGCCATGTCCACATTGTCATCCACCACCAGCACGCGCCCACCACCGGCGACGGCATCGGTTTGTTGCGGTTCGGATGGGGTGCTGGGGTGCGGAGCTTGGATCATCGGCAGGCGCACCGTGAACGTGCTGCCTTGACCGAGCCCGGCACTCCGCGCCTCAATGGTGCCACCGTGCAGCGTGACCAGTCTGTGCGCGAGGGAAAGGCCGATGCCAAGCCCCCCCGCCGAGCGGTCCAACGAACGATCGGCCTGGGTGAACAGGTCGAAGATGCGCGGCAGGATCTCCGCTTGCATGCCGATGCCGTTGTCCTTCACGTACACGGTGACGTGCTTGTTGCTTGAAGCGCAACCGACCTCGATCCTGCCCGCTTCCGACGTGTACTTCGCAGCGTTGTGCAGCAGGTTCACGAAGACCTCTTCCAACCGACGGGGATCCGCATGTACCCACAACGGATCGGTGCAGGTGGCCATGTGGAGGACGTGCCGGTGGGCGTCCATCAACGGACTGGCGGTCTCGATAGCATGCGTGAGGATCTCCTGCATGTCCACGGTCTGCATCGAGAGATGGATGCGACCGTTCACTACACGGGAGACCTCCAGCAGGTCACTGACCAAGCCGGTCATGTTGCTCACCTGCCGATCGATGATGTCCAGCGCCTCGCGCTGGATCGGATCCACCGCGGTTCCCTGCGTGAGCTTGAGCATGTGAACGGCCGAACGGATGGGGGCCAGTGGATTGCGCAATTCGTGGGAGAGCATGGCCAGGAATTCATCCTTGCTGCGGGCCTCATCGGCCAACGCGAGGGCTTGCGCCGCTATCCGCTTCTCCATGCGCACGCGCTCGGAAATGTCCCGCACGTTGCATTGGGCCACCAGGCGGGCGCCCTCGTGGTACACGTTGGCGATGAATTCCACCTCCACCACCTCACCGCGCTGGTTCTGCACGGGCAGGTGCTCGTACCGGATGTAGTGGTTGCGCTGCAGTTCAATGAATACGGCCTTGTTCTCCTCGGTGTCCTTGAACATGCCGATCTCGTGCAGCTGCTTGCCCAACAGGTCACCGGACTCCAGGCCGACCAGTCCTTCCATGAAGGCGTTGGCATCGATGATCCGCCCGGTGTGCGCATCGAGTATCAGGATGCCATCCTTGGCCGTTTGGAACAGGCGGCGGTAGCGCACCTCCGTGTGCCGCAAGGCTTCTTCAGCGGCCCGGCGCGCGGTGCTGTCGTCGAAGCCCATCCTCAATACGGCCTCCGGGTGGGCCGTCCGTGAAATGCGGCCACCATGCACCACCATGCGCTTCCTGCCGACGCCCGGAAAGTCCCGATCCACCTCATGCTCCTCGAACGACCGATCGGCCGCTAGCGCGTCCTGCAAAAGAACCTTCAGTTCCGGGCCGCTCCACTGGCTATCGCCCAGATCCCCGATCATGCGTCCTTCGGTCTCTGCCGGTGTAACGTGGAAGCTGGCATAGAACAAGGGATCCGCCGTGAGAACGCGCAGGTCTTTGTCCAGCAGCACGGCACCCTGCCGCACCATGGCGGGGATATGCCCGGGAGCCCAATGAGCGGAACGAGCCTTCGGGGGCTGGGGAGGTATCCTGTTCGACATTGGTTGAAAGTAATCAATACCCATGGCTCCTGTGATTGGGTGACCTTGATCTTGCACGGGGCCCTTGCGGTCGTCCAGCGTTCTCCCGCGCCCGCCTACCACCAGGCTTGCCCGCAGGCGGATCGTTCAACCGCCTGCGGGTGCCTATCGGGGGTTTGCGACAGCCTACTTGGCGCCGCCTTTCTCATCCTTCACATCCGCGCGCTCCTTCGCCGTGGTGCGAGCGGTATCGGGTGCCTCCTTGCTCTCGTTCTTCTTGTCGGTCACTTCGTGCTTGCGGCCAGCTTCTTCCTTGTTGTTCGTACCCGTTTGCTTCGCGCCGTTCGGGCTGTTCGTGGTAGCCGGTTTTTGGCCGGGGCTATTGGGCATCGTCTTGTTGTCCGTCATTTCGCGTGTATTTGTCGTTCCAAGCTGTCAGGTCCGCTTTCGGAACTTCCACCAGCCTTGTCCATCCAGCAGCAAACGATCGTCCGCTCTGTTGGTCGCGATCGGGATGGCGGGCGATACCCGCAGCGGGCGTGTGCGAACGGGCTTGGGCGTATCGTGTCGATCGTCGTGCCCCGATCCCGTGATGGGGCCATCCCACCCCGGAACGTCCCGACATGGGGAGGTTCATGAGCCGTTCACCAATGCGGCCACCGTGAAGCCGAGGAGCAGCAGGGTGAACAGGATGGCCAACACCGGGATCACCGGCAACCGGCCCATGTGCAGCGGCATACGGTAGGGCCGCGGCAGATCGGGCTGCCGGAAGCGCAACATGATCGCAGCGAGGTTCACCAGCATGAAGGTGAGGAAGATGCTCACCGTGGCGATGCGCGCGACGACAGCGATATCGCCTATGAGCGCGAACCCGGAGGCTATCGCCGAAATGAGGACAAGTGCGATCACCGGCGTCTTGCGCGCGGAGATCCGGCTGAGCCACCGCAAGGGCCCCAGTTCGCGCCCCATGAACGAGAGCACGCGCGAGCTGCCGAGCAGGTTGCTGAGCAAGGTGTTGCTGGTGGAG
>JAGODO010000028.1 GCA_017998165.1 Flavobacteriales bacterium
CCGATTTTTTCGGGGCTACCTTCCATCAGGATTGGAAACTCGAGGCGTCTTCTCCCGAGGACGCCATAGAACTGTTCCGTCAGGATGCCAACAAGGAGGAGCTATGGCGGCTCGCTCAACGCATCGAAACCGAATTGATCGGGTCGCAACTCAGCGACGATGAACTGTCGGATCATTTGTACAGTGAGTTCGGTTCGCACTACTACGCCAAAGGCGCTGGGTTGTTCACGCGCGAATGGCTGGCCAAAGTCGTTGATCAACTTCGCGCTGTACGTTGATCCAATGCTGACATCGGTATTCGGCAGGAAGTGCTTTTCAAGAGGTATCCACACGGGACTGAGTGTGATCCTGAAAGGTCGGAGCCGATTCGCGGACATTCCCGAAATGTTCTTGTCGGACGGCATCAGGGTCTTTCCTTATCTTCGTTCGTCTGATGTATCCCAGTTCCGCATAGCCCCGTGAGCCCCGTCAACTTCCTCATGCTGGACGCCGCGCGGATGCACGGCGACATCTACCAGGCCCGGGAACTGAACCCGGAGCACATCTGCCTGTATGAAGGGGACAGCGAGAAATTCCTCGGTGCCGTGGCTCCCTGGTTGTTCGGGTTCGATCAGCAGAGCGAGTTCGGCCAATGGGTGGTGCGCAGTGCGCGTGGGAACAGCTGGGGCGTGTTCCTGCGTTCCTCTGCGGACCCGCAGAAGGTCTATCAGCACTTGCGGAAGTTCCTGGTCGTGCAGAGCGAGGGGGGGAAGGAGATGTACTTCCGCTACTACGACCCGCGTGTGATGCGGGTCTTCCTGCCTACCTGTGAGCCTCCGCAGCTCAAGGAATTCTTCGGTCCCGTGGAAGCGTTCCTCGCAGAGAACGAGCAAGGCCTGCTGGTGGAATACGCGTTGGTGAACGGCAAGCTGACCTACACGGAGACCGGTCTGGACTTGCTGAAGTACTTCAACGTGGTGGAAGCAGCTCCATTCGTACCACCTCCTCCGCCACCGCCCGCGGTGGTCGCACCACCCCCGCCTGTTGCCGCGCCGGCCCCACCGCAGGCTGTACCTCCTCAACCTCCGCCCCCCCCGGCCCGGCCGGACACCCCGTTCAAACCCTCGATCAGCACATCGAACGATCCCAAGGGCTGGGATTTCGGTTACTGAAAGGACCGCGGACCGTGGTGCTGTGTTCCTGAGGGAACGTCCTTTTCAAGATCCTGTTCGCATGGGCATGTCCACCTCTACGCGCGTGCCTGTAGGGGTGTCGACGTAGTTCCACCCGGCTTTGCCTCCGTATTGTTTTTGCACGAGGTCCAGACGGGCCCGTGTGATCGCCGTACCCAGGGATGTTTTTTTCATCTGCGCCGTGTTTTCCGCGGGCCCGCTTTCATTCGCCTCTTTCATCGCTTGGTGCGCGTTGCGCCCCACGCCATCGTCTTCGATGATCCAGAGCAGTTGTTCACCCTTTTGTTGCACGCGCAAGGTGATGTGCCCGGTTCCTTCCTTGCCCGCCATGCCGTGCCAGATGGCATTCTCCACAAAAGGCTGCACCACCAAGGGGGGCACCATCACCTCGCTCGGGTCGATCCCGGGGTCGATGTCGATGGTGTAGTCGAACTTGTCGCGCATCCGTTTGCGCTCCAGGTCCAGGTAGCCGCGCAGGGCTTCGAGATCGCTGGCCAACGGTACCTCGGCATGGCGGCTGTTCTCCAGCACCAGGCGCATAACTCGGGCGAACTTGCTCAGGTAGGTGGACGCCATATCAGGGTCGTTTCCCTGCACGAAGGCATTGATCGAATTGAGCGCATTGAAGATGAAGTGGGGGTTCATCTGGCTGCGCAGTGCCTGGGTCTCCAGCACGGCCGCGTCCTTCTCAAAGCGCTCCAATCGGCGGCGGCGGTCGCTGCGATACCAAAGTCCGCTGGCGGCCAGCAGAAGTATGGCCGCCCCGCCTACCGCGAAGGTGGCATTGCGATTACGTCGCGCCTTGGCCTGTGCGTCGTTCATCGCGCGCTCCCGCTCATCGATCTTCAGACGCATCAGCAGACTGTCGGCACGTGCGGCGTAGGTGGCCTGCTTGCGCACCAGGCCCATGCGGAAGGACAGGTCGTTCAACGAGTCCTCACAAGCGCGCAGAAGTTCCAGCATCTCCAAGGACCTGTGTTCATCACCGAGCTGCTTGTATGATGCATGCAGCAGTTCCGCGGTCCTCACGAGTCCTTTGGTGTCTCCCTGCTTCGCTGCTTGTGCCCGCGCCAGTTCACCGAGCCGCGCCGCCTCTGCTGCATTCCCCTGTGCCAACAGGATCCGGCCGAGTTCGGCGTACGGCAACACCAGATCAGCGATGAACGAGTTCTCGCCTGAAGCGATCGCTTCCCGGTAGCTGGCCGCGGCCGAAGCGGGATCACCGGCTGCCGCCTGAGCATCCCCGAGAAATTTCAGCGCCCGATGCCGCATGCTGAGGTAATGCCGTTGCGTGAGCAATTCCCGGATGGTGTCCGTCGCGGGCGTATCTCCATCTCCTTCGGGTTCCATTCGGACCGTGCGCACGAACATCGTATCGCGAACGGCGCCCTTCTTGAAGAAACCATCCAACAGGTCGATCGAGCGTTGGTGGAACGCGATGCCCTCCGTTCCCCTGCCTTCCTCGGAAGCGATCGCGCCCAAGCGGTCGAGCAGGTCGCAGGTCCAGCGAATGTCTTTCTGCTGCTCGGCGTCCTTGAGCGCTTCGCCGAGAATGTGCATGCACTCCGTGTTGTCACCGGTGAGGTTGTAGGTGGTCACCAGGAGTTCGGTGGCCTCGATCATCCGGTCAGAAGGGGCGTGCTGGCCTTGGTAGTGGCGGAAAACGTCCTTGGCCAGATCGAAGGCGCGCGGCAGACCGAGGGCGAAACAGGCCTTGGCCAGCTTCACCTTGGTCATGGCGGTCTGCTCGGCGGACAACGGCATGCTGGCCAGCAGTGTGTCGCAAACGGTGATCAGCTGGTCCGTTTGGCCGAGCCGCTCATGGAGGTCAGCCAATTCGAGCAGCAGTTCGCGTTCGCATGCGCGGCTTCCGTTCCGATGGAATTCAATGCGCCCGTTCTCGAGTGCGGTGATGCGTGCGCTGTCCTTGCCGGCCGCATCAGCCCGGGTCAGGATCCGCCTCAGCGCATCCGAACAATCGGCCATGCTCTCCGCGGCATCCTGTGCGGATCGATCCGGTCCGCAACCCGACCACAGCAGAGCGGCCGTCATACAGATGTACGCCACCCGGAGGGAGTGACCCATGGGGCTTCCGGCACACAACGCGAAGGGCGACATTCGCCGGAAATGTAACGGGCGTGGGAGAAGCACGGACCGTGTTTCCGGCTACATTCGGCGGGAAGGCCACAGCGCGGACCTTCGATGAGCAGTGCAGATGAACAGGAAGCTGATGTGGTCATCCTGGTTGCTGTGCGCGTTGCTCGCAGGGGCGGCTGCATGGGGACTGAACGGACGGAGGCTGGCCGAGGCAAGGGCGGATTCATTTGGTGTGGCGGTGGACAGCATGAAGTCGCTCATCGTGGAAGCGAAGGTCACGGCGTTCCAATTGGAACGCAAGCGGGAGGATTCGGAGCGGATGTTGAAGGGCCTGATGGAAGGTCGTGAGGACCTGCAGCGGATGTACGAGAAGGAGAAGGCGGCCTCGGACGAAGCCATCGCAGCTGAGGCTGAGGCGTTGCGGCAATCCCTTGCGGCCAAGACGGCCCTTCAAGGAGAGCAGGTCGCGCGCGCAGGTGAACGCGAGCAACGATTGCTCGTGGAAGCGCAGAAGGACAGCATTGATGAACAACAGCGCGTTACAGCGCGTGCGAACCTTCGCTTGCAGGCGAGCAAGGTGGCCCAGAACAGCATGGCGCTCAAAGGCGATCCGCGGCTGCGCGGCCTGATGGCGGTGCAAGCGTTGCATGCCATGGATCAGGCCGCCGGCGATGTGAACAAGGAGGAGATCGTGCGGGCCCTGCAAGGAGCGCTGGACGAATTGGAACGCACCTCGCCCGTCGGTATCATGTCCCTCAGCGCCGGACCGCGTTCCATCCGGACGCAAGGCCCTGAACTGCTAGTGCTCGGCAACGATGGCCTTCTATCCGGCGTCGATCCGTCTTCCTGGCGGAAGCGCACCATTCACGACCTGTCGGCGTATTGTGGAAAAAGCGGAGGACGGGCTTTCCTCGGTGAAGGGGTCGTGATGACCGTGAACGTTGACCGTGGGATCGCGCTGTGCTCCATCGCGGATGGATCGCTCATTTCCAGGGAGGATAACACGCCGCACAAGGAGGATATCATCTCCATGGCGGCTTTTGGAGCAGGAAAGGGGCTGGTGACCGGCGACCGCGATGGTCGTTTGGTGGTGTGGTCCGTGGATGGGGTCCGGCTTCGTGTCGTGAAGGAACATGCGGTCGGCGGGAATATCAGGGCGATGGTGGCGGATACGAAGAGCGGAGCGATCGTTGCGTTGAACGGAACAGAGCGGGTGTTCATGCTTTCGGCGGATGGAGCGCTCAGCACGCTGTCCTTGAGCGATGCCGACCGGGCCCACTGCCTGGCCGCAGGGGCAGCGGGAGAGGTTCTCATCGGTTCACATCAAGGAAGCATTTGGGCATTGCGGCCGGCCGAGCGTGAGTTGCGCCGCTTGCACACGGGTGGTGGCCAACGCGTGGAGTCGATCGCCGTGGAAGCAGGGGATGGCCGACATATCGCCTTTTCCGATGTCGTGCGGGGTTTCACCGTTTTCGACCGCAAGGAGAACAATGCGACCCCGTTCCGCTTGGCGCTCACCGGCAGTCCGAATGTGATGGCATTCGGGGCCGGACCGGTTGTTTACCTTGGCTACGAGGACAAGACGATCCGACGCGTGTTCACCGAAAGCGGAGCGATGGGGCAGCGCGTGTGCGCATTGGCCGGAAGGTCATGGACGCCGGAAGAGTGGGCGCGCCATATCGGTGAAGGTCGGCCGGAACCAACATGTGCCAGTACACCATGATCCACCGCGGGCTTCTGGGATCATTGTTGATCGTCATGGCGACGACGGCCGCGGCGCAGGAGGGGGTGACCGGGTGCGAACAGGTCTACGGGACCGCCAAGGCGCTGTACGATGACGGCCGGCTTTTCGAGAGTCTGCACCTGCTGGACAGCCTGGTCCCGCAATGCCGGGAGGACAAAGACCAACAGCAACGGATCCTCTTTCTCAAGGCGGTGATCGAAGCGCAGAACGACTCGGTCAAAGCGATGCGGCGGACCATGGAAGCGCTCTTCCGTAATGATCGCCGTTATGTGCTCAAGCCCTACGATCCTCTTATCGTGCAACTGCCGGCGAAGGCGGAGATCTTCAGCGCATACGAGCAACTCCATGGTGGGCGAGGCCTGGGCCCCGGTCTTCTGGACAGGGACCATGGCCAATGGCGGGCGGGGGTCCACGCGGCCGTTCAGCGATCGGCGCTGGAGCTTGGTCCGGAGCAAAGGGTATTCGAAGAGGACCCTCCGCCATCCTACAAGGGACGCTATGGCTGGCAGGCCGGCGCGGACATGAGCTGGGATATGATACCGAACCTGGCGGTGCGGGCCTCGGCCGGATGGAGTGTGATGGACTACACCGCTTCGAGCGACGTGATCAGCTACCGCGAGCGCGTTTCGGAGGTGCCGCTCTGCCTCGGACTGGAGAAGAAATTCTGGATCGGCGAGCAACCTTGGGTCCCACACGTTTTCGTGGAAGGCACATGGTCGAGCGTGATCTCGTGCGAGGTGGATATCGCGCGCTCCGGGGACGGGCTGCGTTATCTGCAACCGAAGTCGCTCGACCGCTCGGCCGAACGACGGGGCGCCCAAGCCTCGATCGGTGGCGGCATCGGGGTGGGCAGGAAGCTCGGGCACACCGTGATGGTCCTCGAAGGTGGATACCGGCATGCCCTGCGCACGCTCACCCTGCCGGATGTCACGTACACGGAGACCGAATTGCTCACCAACTATTACTGGTTGGACCGGAGCGTGACGTTGAGCGCTTTTTCCGTGACGCTCGGTGTTCAATACGTGCTGAAGTATCACCGGCACAATCGGGTACACCGATGAATGCCCTGCGCTCCGGTCGTTTTTCACTGGCGTTGATCCTATTGGTCAACCTGTCGTCCTGTCGTAAGGACGAATTGGCTTCCAAGCCACCGCTCGGTGGATTCAGGACCTACAACTGGGTACCGGTGAAAGTGAAGCCCGATCCATCAGGTGGGTTCGTTCTGTTATGCAAACGCTCCCCAAGCAGTTCCTGGACGGGCTATCTGCAACTGCTCGGTCCGACCGGTGAGCCAGGTGGTCGAATAGACCTGGATCAACTGCCCGACACGTTCGGCAACGCATTGGCGGGAGATACGGTCGTCTACGAGTTTGATAGCGATCGGATCCTCTACACCGATCTCGTGGCCCATACGAGTGGTGACTTCACCGTCGTCGGACTTGCCCATATCACGACAGGGGTATCCGGCGGCGTGTACTTGATCGGCCGTAGGTTCCACCGCGATGGCGGATTGAAGAGCACTTTCTTGAAGTGGATTAATTCCGGTGCTGTGGTCACCGTGAACGATGACGCGGACCTCTATGCCGATCTGTACGGTCTTCCGCGCGAGAAAGCCCTTTGCGAGGAATTGCCGGATGGAACCCTGGTCGTCTCGGTGAGATACGAGGACGCAACACGGTCATTCGTGCGCACGGTGAGATTCCCATCAACGCTCACGGGGCAGCCGCCGACCGAAGGTGGTTTTCCCATGGGAAGGGCCAGCCGCCGCCTCCATCAGATGGCCTGCGACCCGGTGGCAGGGCAGCCATTGCTGATCTATGACAGTACGCTTTCCGGGCTTCAGACCGGCGCGGCTCAGGATGTGAACTCTGTGGATCAATTCACCGGCTGGGATTGGAACGAATGCTCGAAGCTCGGTTCCGACCCCATTGAACCGCAGCAGTTGCAGTGGAACGATGGGCAGTTCACCCTCGTCGGATATGTGACCAACGCGAACGATGGCCGGTTCAAGCCGTTCGCTTCGCAATTCACGGGAACCACTGGCAGCCCCATCAACCTTCATGTTCTCACCGGTATAGGTTCACCCGAACAGTCCGTGGCGTGCTATTGCGCAGGAGTATGGGGAGGGCGTGTGGAACTGCTGGTCAACGTACAGGAAGCATCGACCTTATCGCCCTATTTCCTCAATGATGTTTCGAGCGATCTCGTCCTGGCGGAGTTGGATCCTGCTCTGGGCCTGATCAGCACACAACTCATCATACCGCGCCAGGGCTTGAGGCCAATCGGGATCTTTCGCGTGAATGGACAGCGTGTGATCATCGGCAGCCATCATCCCTATCTGAACCCGAATCTCCAGCACACATTCTTCCTTGCCATGGATCGATGAGGCCGATCTTCAGGGAGAGATGAGCAGACGACTGGACCAGTGTTGGCCATAGACCTCGACAATGAGCTGATATGCTCCCGGTGGAGCGTTCACCAACCGGATGGACCATGTGTCGGGGCCTTGCTGGACGATCCGCGCGTCCACGGACCTTCCTGCGACGTCCGATACGATGAATCCCGGCTTCCCGTGGATCACTTCCGGGATGTTGATGATGAAAACACCCGTCGAGGGGTTGGGGCTTGCAAGGACGGTGGGAAAGGAGCTGTAATATTCATCGAACCCGATCGGACTGTGCACTATGATCGCCAGACATGTATCCAGCACACACGTGTTGGTGAGGCCGCTCACGCACAGTTCGACCTCCCCGGACGGCACGAAGCCTATATCCACTTCAAGGGTATCCCAATATATGTCGGGACTTGACCAGCCGTCCGGCAGTGACCAGACGAGTTCGTAGATGCCCAGCCCCCACGAGGTCACGTAGGTGTAGGAGCCGGGTGCCTCAACGTCCGCAGGACCATCAATGGGGCCAAGTTGAATGGGCGTGTAAACACAGGCCATGTCGATGCACTGATCGTAGGTGCAATCGTTCAGATCGTCGCAATCGGTCGACATGGTGCAGCTGGATGGAGCCCCTGAACAATAGCAACTGGAGGTGATCAGGTCGTTGATGGTCTCCGGGTTCCCGTCATCGCAAGGTGATCCGATCTGCCCCGGAACGGTAGGACAATCATCCGCGCAGTCAGGTACACCATCGGCATCCAGGTCACTGCCGTTCAGGGTGCCGGAGCACACGCAATCGGTAGTATAAACATCGTTGATCGTACAGGGGTCCGCGTCATCGCACGCTGACCCCGGTATGGACGGTCCCCCGGGTACACCCAGGCAATCCGGGTCTTCTCCGAATTTCACCAGGAACGCGTCATCAAGGCCAGCGAGGGTCGATTGATGCGCGCCGGAGGCGCTTATCGCGTTGGTCGATAGCGTCCTGCCGACCAGGTAAATGTTGCCCATCCCGTCAGCGACCGCGCCGTACGCCTCGTCGCGCGATGTTCCGCCATAATAGGTTCCTGAAATACGGTATCCAGTGCCATCGAATTCGGCCAGGTAACCGTCCACTTCGCCGCCCCCGTAAGACATCTGATGCCCGTTGGCGGCGATCCCGCTGCTTGACTCAGTTTCGCCTGCCAGAAGCACACGATCCGCCGCATCGGTCGAACAGCCCCTGCCTGATTCGAAATTCACCCCGCCGTAGTACGTTCCCCACAGCCGCGCGCCTGCGGCATTGAACTTGACGAGGAACGCATCGCGGCCTCCGCCAAGAACGGCTTGGTGAGCACCTGCGGTGGAGATGGACTCACCTGAGAACGTATCACCGGTCAAATACGCGTTTCCGGAGGCGTCGACTGTGCAGGCGAAACCGTAGTCGGATTGAACGCCACCGTAGTAGGTACCCCATTGCCGCACGCCTCCGGCATTGAACTTGGCCAGATAGGCGTCCGCCATACCACCGAAGCCGGGTTGGTGCCCGCCCGCTGTCGCGATACTCGTTCCTGCAACGCTGCCCGTACCTCCGCAGAGGTATACACTGCCATTCGCATCGGTCGCGCAGCCAAAGGATTCGTCCACGTCGGTCCCACCATAGTATGTACCCCAAACGCGGACACCGGTACTGCTGAACTTGACCAGAAAACCATCCTTGTCACCGTTGCGCGTGTTCTGATGGCCACCGGAACCGATGGCGCCCACCTCATCCGAGTAAGTGAGACCAGAGAGGAATACGTTGCCCATCGCGTCCACATCGCAGCCTCTGCCCCGGTCTTCGGCCGAGCCTCCGTAGTAGGTCGACCATTGGCGCAAGCCATTCTGCGCATTGAATTTGACCAGGAGCCCGTCCCAATCGCCTGCCCAGGTGAGTTGGTATACGGTGGCCAGCTCCGCCGATCGGGACATCCCGGCCGCGTACACGCTGGAGCCGTCCACGGAACAAGCGGAGAAAGCGTCGGCCTGCGAACCACCATAATACGTGCCCCACTGTCGGACCCCGTCACCGTTGAATTTCACCAGCATTCCGTCGTCCTGTCCCGCGCCTGACTGCTGTTGCGATCCGGGTGTTGCGATCGCGCCGGTGGAAGAGGTCCAGCCGGCCAGATAGACGTTCCCGGATGCGTCCGTATCCACGCTGATGGAATACTCACCTCCACTCCCCCCGTAGTACGTTCCCCATTGCCGCGGTGGGTCGATCAGCAGCGTTCTCCGCTTGTCATACGCACCTACCGCGAAGCTCACCACATCATCGCGTAGTTCGAAGTGCGTCGGGACCGTCCTCCCTTCCTGATAACTCACCGGCATGGCCTCGGTGAAGTGACCGAGGCGGTTGCCATGGATCAACTCGCCGGCCTCGTTCAACAGGAGTTCTTCGTGGTCCGTGTAGAGCATCCGGATGCGGGACGGGTCGCCACCCGGCCGCACGATGAAGTCGTACTCGATCCCCGCTTCAGTGGCGGTGATCGACCAGTCGATGAGCGGGTACACATCGTGGTAGGTCACTCGACTGTAGGTGTGCACATCGAGGGCATCGTGGTTGTAGTAGTTCGTGTGGTCGATGCTGCGTCCCTCCGTGGAGATACTCGCGTTCCGGGCAGCGCCCTCGAGTTCCACGTCCATGCGGTAGGTCTCCAGCCGCACTTCCTTCTCCAAGATATCAAGAAGGGCCTCCTCTTCGGCATTCCTCCAGTGCTTGCTCCGCAATCCGACGAGAGCCGCAGGTTCGTGCGTACGCACGAACTGGTAGGCGATACCCCGGTCGAGCAGGAAGATGTTGGTACCCTGGCGGCACAGGCGGAAGTGTACGAACGGCGCAGGTTCACCTTGCGTGGTCTTCACCTGGCCCTTGTTCTCCTCGAATCCGGTCGGTGAAGTGTTCCGGGCAAGCATCTGCGCATCACCAGCGCGCCGCTCCACCGCTTGTGCAACGGCCACGGCTCCACAAACCAGCGCACATGCGAACGATAAGACGACCCGCTCAATGCGGCGATAGCTCGTCCAATATGCACGATCGGTCATCGCATCGAAGATAAGACCGATCCCGAGCCTGGTACCGGCTCAGCGGATCGGGCGACCGATTACATTGCACCGTATGAGCGAAGCGTGCATGCGACCTGTCACGCGGAGCATTGATCGCCGGGGCAAGTGGCTCCAGGGTTTGTTGCTGGCGCTATCCGTCGCGCTGCTATTGGCCTGTGGGAAGGACCCGGAAGAGGAGGCGCCACCGCGCATCCGGGACTTCCGGACCTTCGGCTTGGTGACAGTGGTGGTAAAGGATGACGTGGACGATGGACATGTGCTCTTGTGCAAATCCGCGCCGAGCGACCGGTCCACATCGAATATCCGCCTGCTCGGAAGCGACGGCAGCCTCCAAGGCGACATTGCGCTCGGTCAACTCCCACGGCGCATCGAGGACCTGGATTTCCTGCCTGAGGATCTGCTGTACACCGATGTGGAACCCCTTGATGACGGCAGTCTTTTGCTGGCGGGAGCCGGCCTGCAATCCGGGTTGGACGATCGGTTGCACATGGTGCTGTACCGACTGACGCGTACCGGTGATCCCGTTGGTGAGCCGATCCGGCGCTTCATCACGGAGCATGCGGCGGTGGTCACCGTTCCGCCGACGGAACCCCAGGCCGATCCGGACGGATTGCCCCGCCACCGGGCACTGATCGCCCGTTTGAACGAGGGTATCGCCGTCGCGGTCCGATGGGAGACGCAGGTGACGGCGGGCATACGGCTTTGGTGGATACCGACGGCCGACATGGGCGGGGCCATCACCTCCACCGATCTCCCTTTGGGCCCGCCGGGTGATCGACTCCTCCAATTCGCAGGTGGTCCATCAACAGGGCAGGTGGTCGTGGTCGTGGACCATGCTACGACCGGGGGGCATCACCAGACGCGTGTGGTCGGCTTCCACGTGGATGCTGGAGCGTGGTCCGCTCCGGAGGAATGTGTGCTGCCCTGGAGCGACCTGGAGCCGCAACAGCTCACCTTCACGGAGGGGACCTTCTTGCTCATCGGACATCGGCCGGTGGATGGCTTCATCCGGCCCTTCATCAGTCGTTTCCAGACAGCGGCGTCCGCAGCGGACGGTCTGTTCGATGTTTCGGATCCCGTATCCGCAGGCCACCCGCTCGCGGCGTATTGCGCTCAGGTCATCAACGGGAGCATCCGCATCGCGATGCAGGAGCACGAGGCCTCCGCAGCCCCGCCCTGGTTCAACGGCGACATCACCAGCGACCTGGTCCTGGCGAAGCTCGACGCGAACGGCAACGTTGTGGATCGCCAGGTGATCGTGCCCGGCCAGGGTCTGCGGGCGATCGCCGTATCCGGCACTGAAGGACAGACCCGCGTTATCGGCACGATGCATCCGTACCTGAACGCCGCTTACGAGCACACCTTCTTTCTGGTGCCCGATCAGTGATCCCGTTGATGCACGAAGGATCCCCGGGCAACGACCCGGCCGGTGGTGCTTTCGGTGACCATGACGGTATGGACACCCGCAGCCAGGTCGTCCAAGGGAATGGCAAGAACGCCTTGGGCCATCGACGATGCACGCGGATGACGCACACCCATGGCATCGACAACAGTGATGGTGTGCAGGGCTGATCGTCCAGATTCGAGCGCGATGAAGAGCCGATCAACCGCAGGCACCGGCCAGAGTCGCAACTGCGGGATGCGCTGCTCGGCCATGCCGATGGGTTCCTCGCGGAAAACGAGGACGGCACCGGCGGTGGTACTGGTCTGTCCCGGTATGATGGCCCAGGGTGCGCCCACCAGCAAGGCGTCTTCCACGAGCGCAAGGGATTGGCCACAGCGACTCCCCACGCTCACCGATCCGAGATCCGTGGGCGAGATGTACTGCGTGGGCTCCCATTGGTTCGAGCGGGTATGCACATCGAGCGATCCGCTGAGGCCGGGATACGTCATCGGGTCCAGTGGGGCGGCAGCGACCAGCTTGTTCCCCCGCAAGGCGAGGCTCATGCCGTAGCCCATGCCTTCGCGCCGTTGGAGAGGAGGGAGGACGGCCTCTTCTCCCCAGTTGCCGGCCATGCCTTGGTTCTCATGGAAAACGTACACCACGCCGCACCGCACCGTATCGACCGCATGACCGGTCGCGCCGACCGCGCAACGGTCATTATCGAGCGCCACGGCTCGGCCGAACGCATCCCCCGCAACGCCGTCCGAGGCCAGAAGTTTGCGCAACAGGATCCATTGCGCCTGCTCTCCAGGTTCATATCGGAATACGTAGGCGGCCCCGGCATCCGGACCCAGTTCATGGTCGCGGTAGGCTCCCACGAGCAGATGCTCCGAGTCCATGGCCAGGGCCGTGCCGAAGCGATCACTGCCGTCACCATCACCAACGAGCGAATCCGTGGGCCATGTCGGCCAGGAGCCACTGGCCCGTTCGTACAGATAGACCACCGGCATCTCCGCTCCGGGATCGTTCGAGCGCTCGGCTCCGATGGCCAGATGATCACCATGGAGCGCGAGGGCGTGGCCAAAGGCGCCATGCACCCACGGAGGACGTTGGATCGTGGGCAATGCGGACCATCCGCCATCGTATCCATAAAGGAAGACGCTGCTCGGATCCGCAGCGCAATAGCCATCATCGAGTGCCGAGCACGTGCTCATGGCAAGCACGTCTTCGTGCGCGGCGATACTCGCACTGGACCGTTCATCGCCATCGATGATCGTCGTGAACGCCGGTTGCGGGCCGGACAGGAACTCCGAGATGGGCCACGCCACGGCACCACCGCCTGGCAATGTCAGCGGGGCGCCTGCCACGATGTGGGATCCGGCCATGGCGATGGACCAGCCCAACTTCCCGGTCGCGAACTCCGCACTCGTCGGTGGTATCACCGTGTGGTGATGCGTGAACCCTTGGGCGCGACACATGCACACGGCCAGGAGCCATATAGCACCAAGGATGGCGGTTCGAAGGGAGCTCGCTCGGTGCATCGCGGTGGCCTGATGGAACAGGAGATGCGCAAAAGATAACGGGAGCTTCCGGATGCGGGCCACGGGTGACACGGGCGGTAGTTCCAGCAAGTGTGTTCGGAGGAAGCCGTCCGTATCGATGCTCGGATCAGGATGTACAGGGCTGGCCAGCAGCGTGGTGGCACGCACCATCGTCCATCATGGGCTCCGCGCGCCGGTCTCGGTCCCACACCGGCGTTCCCGTACTTTGGGGGTCATCAACCACAGCCTTGGCCATGTTCCGCAATCCGTGTCTGCTCGCATCGCATCTGGCGATCACCACCCTGGTCGGACAGGGCCTCGTACCTCAGCGCATGGCCGAGCTCAAGGCCGCCCGCGCTTCCTTCGTCCCGGTGGAGCTGCTCGCAGTTGAGCCAACGACTGATGCCACGAACGCGCTCTGGCGTGCCGCCTGTCGGACCGCACAGGTGCTGCGCTATGATGGCGAGGCCGCGCGGGCGCTCATCGCCTCGCCGGAGCGGTACATCACATTGGACATTCCGAGCGCTGGGGGAACCATCCGGCTGGACTTGGAACGTGCCCGTGTGACAACGGAGGACTTCACCGTGCGGAGGGCCAGCGACGGTCGTATCGTGGAAGCGCCCGCATCGGTCCACTATCGCGGCATCGTTGAAGGCGACCCGGCTTCGCTCGTGTCCATCAGCGTGTTCGAGGACGAACTCATGGGCCTGATCGCCGATGGGAGCGGGGAGCGCGTCATCGGCCGATTCGATCGTGCGCCGCGTGGCCTCCATGTGTTCTATACGGAGGCCGACCTCCTCGCTGAACACCACTTCGCGTGCGGTACGCCGGAGATCGACCCCGCGCAGCCGCCCCACCCGGGTGGAACAACGGACGGCGCCGACCGCACCACCCGCTGCGTGCGCTGGTACTGGGAAGCGGCCTACGACATCTACCAGAACAAAGGGAGCGTGGCCAACACGGTGAACTACATGACCGGCCTCTTCAACCAGAGCGCCACCATTTTCGCCAACGATGGTGTCGATGTCACGCTGCTGGAAACCTTCGTGTGGGATGTGCCCAGCCCGTACAATGGCACCAGCAGTTCGTCGCGCCTCAGCCAGTTCGCGGCCACGCGCACGAGCTTCAACGGTGATGTCGCGCACTTGCTGGACTACGGCGGCTACGGCGGCGTGGCCTGGCTGAACGTGCTCTGTGGCGGCACCGGTTCGCGCATGGCGTACAGCGGTATCAACAGTTCCTACAACAACGTGCCCACCTACAGTTGGAGCGTGATGGTGGTGACGCACGAGCAGGGGCACAACCTGGGCAGCAGCCACACCCATGCCTGCGTATGGAACGGCAACGGTACCGCCATTGACGGATGCGGGCCCACGGCCGGATACACCGAGGGCAGCTGCCCGAACGCCGGACTTCCGGTCGGCGGCGGAACGGTCATGAGCTACTGTCACCTTATCGGTGGTACGGGCATCAACCTCAGCTACGGCTTCGGCCCGCAACCCAAGCAGGTGATCGTGGACCGCACGAACGCCGCCACCTGCCTGCTCGTGTGCGGTACGAGCTGCGATGCTCCCGGCAATAGGACCGTGAGCCCGATGAACGCGAACAGCGCCACCCTCAACTGGGCCAACACCGGCGCGGTGAGCTACACGCTCCGCTGGAAAGCGCAGAGCAGCGGCACGTGGACCGAGGTGACCGGTCTCACCGTCACGAGCTATGCGCTCACGGGGTTGTCCTCCGCCACGGCTTACGAGTTCCAAGTGCTGGCGGTGTGCGCGTCAGGCACCTCCGCCTACTCGGCGAGCACGGTCTTCACCACGCCCGCACCGTGCCCGGATGTGATGGAACCGAACGAGACCTGGCAGACCGCGGCGTCCATCACGCTGCCCGCCACGGTGAACGCGCTCATCGCCACGGCGGGTGATCAGGACCACTATACCTTCACGCTCGGGGCCACAGGCAACCTCAACATCTTTCTCAGCGGGCTGGCGGCCAACTATGACCTGTACCTGCTGAACAACGGCGGCAGCGTGATCGCTTCGTCCACGAACAGCAGCACCACCTACGAGTCCATCAACCATAGTGCAACGGCCGGCACGTACAAGCTGCGCGTGGTCGGCAACGCCGGGGCGTTCAACGACGTGCAGTGCTACAGCCTGTACGCGAGCTTTTATGGCAATGCCTGCGGTCGGCCGGACAATGTGACGAGCACCGCCATCACGTACAACAGCGCCACCATCAACTGGCCTGCCGTGCTGTCGGCCACCAGCTACGAGCTGCGCTGGAAACCGACGGCCGGCAGCACGTGGACCACGGTGTCCGGCATACCCACGAACAGTTACGGACTCATCGCGCTTTCACCGTTGACCGGCTACGATGCGCAGGTGCGCTCCATCTGTGCCGGCGGCACGCAGGGCGGCGGCGGGTCCGAGTTCACGCAAACGCATGCGTTCACGACCCTCAGCGCGCCATGCGAGGTGTCGCCGCCGATACTCATTGCCGCAAAATTGTTCCTCGAAGGTCCCTATAAGTTGGCCGAAGGGCTGATGACGGATTCGTTGCGCAAGCAGGGCTGGTTGCCCTTGAACGAGCCCTATGCCGCCCTGGGCTTCCCCATCACCGGGCAGAACGCCACGACCACCGGCGTTCTCGCCACCACGGGCAACAACGCCATCGTCGATTGGGTGCTCGTGGAGCTGCGTGATGCGGCCACCGGAGCAACGGTCATTGAGCGCAAGGCGGCGCTGGTGCAGCGCGATGGGGATGTCACCGCCACGGACGGTGTGAACCCGCTCGGCTTCTGTGCAACCGCAGGAACGTACCGCGTGGCCGTGCGGCACCGCAACCACAACGGGTGCATGACCTCCCAAGGCGTGGCGCTGAACGGCACGGCCACGGTGGTGGACTTCACGGCAACCGCCCTCGGGACCTACGGCACAGAGGCGCGCAAGACAGTTGGAGGAGTGCAGGTGCTCTGGGCGGGGAACACGAACGGCGATATCGATGTGAAATACACGGGAAGCGGTAACGACCGGGACCCGATCCTCACCGCGGTGGGCAGCACCACGCCCAGCAACACCGTAGGCGGCTACCTGCGCACGGATGTGAACATGGACGGCCTCGCCAAGTACACTGGAACCTCCAACGATCGCGACCCGATCCTGCTCAATGTGGGCAGTACGACGCCGAACAACGTACGGGTGCAACAACTTCCCTGACGGGGACACCGGCTTCCAGCCGGTATTATGCGCACGGGCTGGCGGCCCGTGTCCCCATGCAGTACCACGCCACTCGTCAATTTGCCCCAGGTTGTACACCTCTCGAACGATTGAGGGTTGAGCCGACATCCCGCCCATCTTTGCGCCCCTTTTTGCGCCCCATGAAACCATCGCTTTCTTCGCTCGCCGTTCTGCCCGTCGTGCTCGCCCTCGGTTGTGGCTCACCGGAAGCACCGGCCGACAAACCCGTGGAAACCCTGACCGCCAATCCCCTCGCCGCCAAGAGCACCCTGGTGTTCCAGGCCCCCGTCTTCGACAAACTGAAGGACGCGGACTACGAGCCGGCCATCGAGGCCGGGATGAAGAAGCAGCTCGAAGAAGTGCAGGCCATCATCGACAACACCGAGCCGGCCACCTTCGAGAACACCATCGTGGCGCTGGAAAAGAGCGGGCTGGACCTGGCGCGCGCCACCAAGATCTTCTTCGGGCTCACGGGCAGCGCCATGAACGACACGCTCGAAGCGGTGAAGGAACGCGTGGCCCCGAAGCTCACGGCGCACAGCGATGCCATCACCATGAACGAAGCGCTTTTCAAGCGGGTGAAGGCCGTGTACGACAACCGTGCGGCGATGACCATGGAGCCGGTGGATGCACGCCTATTGGAGCGTTACAACACCCGCTTCATCCGCGCCGGTGCGTTGCTGGACAATGCCGGCAAGGAGCAACTGAAAAAGCTGAACGAAGAGGAGTCGAACCTCCAGACGAAGTTCTCCGCCAACATCCTCAAGGCCCGTTCCGCCGCTGCCATCGTCGTGGATAAAAGGGAGGACCTCGATGGGTTGAGCGAAGAAGCCATCGCCGCGGCCGCAGAAGCTGCCAAGGCGAAAGGGCAGGAGGGCAAGTGGCTGATCGAACTCATCAATACCACCACGCAGCCCGTGCTGTCTTCTTTGAAGAACCGCGCCCTGCGCGAGCGCATCTACAAGGCGAGCATCGCCCGCAACAGCAGCGATTCCACCGACAACAAACCGCTCGTGGTGCGCCTGGCCCAGGTGCGCGCGCAAAAGGCCAAGCTCCTCGGCTTCCCGAATTGGGCGGCCTATGTGATGGATGACCAGATGGCCAAAACGCCCGAAGCCGCGCTGAAGCTCCTCGCGGGTCTGGCACCCGCTGCCGCGAAGAACGCGAAGGCCGAAGCGATGAAGCTCCAAGCAATGATGATGAAGGATATGGAACTCATCAAGTCGCTCGGAGTGAACAAGTCCACAGGGTTGACGGCCGATGGGCAGAAATTCGAATTGATGCCTTGGGATTGGGACTTCTACAGCGAACAGGTGCGCAAGGCGGAGTTCGACCTGGACGAGGCCGCGATGAAACCCTACTTCAATTTCGATAGCGTGCTGGTGAATGGCGTGTTCTACGCCGCGAACGAGCTGTACGGCCTCACCTTCAAGGAGCGGCATGACCTGCCGGTGTACCACCCCGATGTGCGCGTGTTCGATATCATCGACACGGGGAACACGGTGATCGGCCTGTTCTATGGCGATTACTACGCGCGTGACCGCAAGCAGGGCGGTGCGTGGATGGACAGTTTCCTGGACCAGGGCTATCTGCTGGACCAGCACCCGGTGATCACGCAGAACTGCAACTACGTGAAGCCCGCCGCCGGGCAGCCCTGCCTGCTGAGCTTCGATGATGTGGTCACCCTCTTCCACGAGTTCGGCCACGC
>JAGODO010000284.1 GCA_017998165.1 Flavobacteriales bacterium
GGCGTTGGGCGCAGGTGTGAGGTGTGAAGTGTGCGGTGTGGAGTGTAAGGGCGAGGAGCGCGAGACGAACGGAACGGGTCATGGGGCCAAGTTAGATGCGGGCTTCGAGCCAGAAGCCACGAGCCACGAGCTTGGATACTGTGGTCCAAGCTCGTGACCCTATGCTCGCGGCTCAACTCCCCGCTTTCGCAGTCTCCCACGAACTCGTATCCACACCGAGCTTCTTCAGGCATTTGATCGAGTTCGCCTTCACGCCTTCCGGCGGGTTCATCGAAAGGCTCTTCTTGAAGCTCTTGATCGCCGCCTCTTTGTTCCCGACCATCATGTAGCCTTCACCGAGGCTGTCGTGCGTATTGGGGTCGTCCGCGTGGCGTTTGGCGTTCAGCTCGAACATTTTCACGGCTTCGGCGGTCTTGCCTTGGTTGGCGAGCGTGTAGGCGTAAGTGTTGAGCTGCGCGTTGGTAGCCTCATCGATCATCTTCTTGCGCAACGCGGTGGCCTCGGCGGTCTTGCCGCTCTCTTCCAGCAGCGTGGCCTTCAAGGTCTGGTTCTCGAAGTTGGCACCGCGCGCGATGCTCATGTCCACCCACTTCATCGCCTGTTCCGGAGCCGTTTTCTCAGCATGGGCGTAGTGCGCAGCTTCGTACCAGGTCTCCCAGCCGAAGGCACCGAGCCCGCGCAGCTGGTCCGGCATTTCGGCGAGCACGATACCATGCACGTCCACGCCCAGTTTGATGGGGACCTCCAACTTCTCCCAGCGCATCACCAGGATCGCCGCATCCTTCGTCACGTCGGTGAAGTCATAGGTGACCTGCTCGGTCATCGAACAGGGTCGCGGCGTCACGTTCGCACGCATGGCGTCATTCTCCTCCTTGTAGAAATACGATCCCCACGCCGTGTTATCCTTGCTGAGGATGACCGTCCACGCGCTCTTGGTGGGGATCATGTGCAGGCCGTAGGTCCCCGCAGGGAGCAAGGTTCCTTCCACCGTGAGGTCGTGACTCGTCGTGAGCGTGGTGTTCTCATTCGCGCCTGCGCGCCAGATCTGGTCGTAGGGAACCACATCCCCCCAGATGGCGCGAGCCTTCACGCTGGGTCGGCTGTAGTCGATGGTGATGTCGGTGGTACCGACACGCTGGGTGACGCTGGCGTGCTGGCTTTCACGTGGCAGATCGAGCTGCGAGTATTGCGCGCGGACGCGGAAGGGCGACGCTGCACTGACAAGAAAGGCAAGCGCGAAGAGACATGTACGGGTTCGCATGGCGACAAGGGGTTTGGGTATGAAGCTACCTGCCCTTCGGTTCCGGGATGTGGTTGCGCTGACGAACCGTGGAGCGCGTGATATTCAGCGTTGAAACCACGGTAGTCGCGGCGAGCCATGAGCTTCGAGCCACGAGCTTGGATCGCACAAGGCCAGGTTCAGGGCTCGGAGCTCTCGGCTCAAGTCACATCAAACGGACTGCTCCTGCAGCGCCTTCGCGATCTGCTCCTTGTAGCTGCGGCCGCTCACGATGCGCTCGCCGTTCGCCATGCTGAAGATGAACTCGTTGTTGCCGCTGTACCGATGGTTGCGCACATGCGTGGTATGCACCATGTAGCTGCGGTGGATGCGCAGGAAACGCGTCGGATCGAGCTCGGTCTCCACTGCGTTCATCGTCATGCGGTACAGGTGGTGTTTGTCCTTCAGTTGCAGGTGGAGGTAGTTGCCCTCGGCGCGGAGGTAGATGATCTCGTCCACGGGCACCTTCCATTCGCGGCCCTTCTCCTTGATGATGAACTGCTCGGTGTATTCGCTTTTCGAGTGCATGTGCTCACGCATGAGGTCGAGCAACTTGCCGGTGAGCTTGCTGTTCACCCGCATGTCGATGTGCTTCTTGGCCTTGCTGAGCGATGCGTGGAAGCGGTCGTCATCGTAGGGCTTCAGCAGATAATCCACGGCGTTCACATCGAAGGCCTTCAGCGCGTACTGATCGTGCGCGGTGACGAACACGACGAAGGGCATGTGCTGTTTGCCCACGCGGGTAACGACCTCGAAGCCGTTCATCTGGGGCATCTCCACGTCCAGGAAGACCAGGTCCGGCTTGTGCTTGCCGATCGCATCCACGGCCTCCTGGCCGTTGCGGCATTCACCGACGAGCTCGATCTCCGCATCTTGGGAGACCAATCGCGCGAGCCGTGCGCGTGCGGCGGGCTCATCGTCCACGATGAGCGTACGGATATGCTTCATGGGAGTTGTTGCGCGGCGTTCCGCGCGTTGGCCGGGAAGGTGGACCCGTTGCTGCGCGGGTCCGGCACCATGCGCAGTGGGAAGGACAATTCGACCTGGAAACCCTTGCCTCCGGGTGAGGTGATGGAGAAGGTGGCGTCATCGCCGTAAAGGAGCTGGAGCCTGTCACGCACATTGCGCAGTCCGATACCGCCGTGTTCCATCGCGGTAGAGACATCGGAGCAACCCTTGCCGTTGTCCGTGACCATCAGTGCCAACGTTCCGTCCCTCTCTTCGGCCCTCACATTGATGTCCACGCGGTCGCTGGTGGCATCCGGCCCATGCTTGATGGCATTCTCCACCAGGGGTTGCAGCACCATGCTCGGAACCTGTGCTTCGTTCAGTTCGTGCGGGATGGCGTAGGTCACATGCAGACGATCATGGAAGCGCACGCTTTCGATACCCAAGTAGTTGCCGATGAGTTCTACCTCCCGTTCGAGTGGAACGATATCGCGTTGGTCCTTGTCCAAGCTGGCGCGGAGCAATTGTCCGAGGCGGCTGAGGACTTTCCGTGCACCGTTCACGTCGGTGTCCATCAGGGCGCTCACCGTGTTCAGCGTGTTGAAGAGGAAGTGCGGCTGAAGTTGCTTTTTCAGCGCATTGAGCTGGCTGATCTGCAGTTCGTTCCGGACCTTGAGCAATTGGGTCTGCTTTTCCCTGGTCTGGCGGGCATAGTCCACGGCGATGAGCACCGCGAGCAATGTCCAGTACTCCATGAACCGCTGGAGGATCGCGGGAGACAGGGCGTTCACGGCGAACGCGCGGTACTCGTCGGTCCATGGGAAGTCGCCGATCCGGTGCAGGATGTAGTAATAGATCCCGCTGGTCGTCGCTTCATGCACCGAGGCGATCAACAGCCCGAACAGCACCTGCATGCCTACGTTCCTCCAGACCGGGCGCATGTTGAGCGGCCAGCGGGTGTACACGATATAGACCAGCGGACAGAGCAGCGCCCAGAAAAGGAAATTCAGGTAGGGGACGGGGGCCTCGCGCCACCAGTTGAATTCACCCAGGTCCTTGATCTCGGCATAGACGTAGTGGTGCATGTACGCCTGCAGCAGGAACAGCGTGGCCATCACCAGGGCGGTGGCCAGTACGATGCGGTACGGAATGGGGGAGCGCTGGAAGTAGTTCATCGATCGGACCTCACGAAGGTCGCGAGGATCCTGTCCCAGTGACGAACGGTTGGTGATGAACGGCGCTTCGGGGGATGGAAAGGCGGAGGCGCTTTTCGGCAACGAAAAAGCCCCTCGCTGGGCGAAGGGCCTTTCCTCGTTGGATATCGACCGTTACCCGATCGTGATGGTGAAGCTGTGGCCGTTCACAGTCACCGTGAAGGTGCCGTCACAGGACCCGGTACCATAGTCGATGGTCCTCGTCGGCTTGTTCTCGGGAGTGATCTCCACCGTACCGGCGGTGATGTACGGACAGCCCACCTGCACGCGCAGGGCGCTCGTGATATTCACCGAATAGGCGACGTTGTTGCGGTTCACCCCGCTGCCCGTTCCGGTGATGAGGTACACATCGTCGAAGATGTTGGCGGTCCCTTCGCCCGCGGTCCAGGTGCGGGTGCGGTTGGCATGGTGCGTGGCCGTCCAGCTTCCGTCCCCGGCGGTGAGGGACCCATCGACCACCACGCTGAACTGGGTGTGGCCATCCCCGTTCGGCCCGAGGTTCGTCACGGTCTTGGTACCTTGCACATGGTTGTCGTTCACGTAGTAGTCGGCGGGCGTTATCGTGATCACCGTGCCCGGTTCACGATAGTGGCCGGTATAGCTCACCAGGATGCGGCCGCGGCGCATGCGCCCGTTGTTCGCCGTGCAGTTCACGGAGCCGAAGTCGATAGTGATGGTATGCGGGTTGGCGATGGTGTCGAAGCTTACCGTTGGGGCGCATTCGTCATCCGTTCCGCGCAGGCCGTTCGCGTCCACGGCCTTGTCCACTTCGCCGAGCATATCGCTGAAGGCATCTTCGGCGCGCGCGTTGTCGCTCGCACTGGTATAATCGAGGTCGAGTTCTTCGTCATCGTCCTTGTCCTTGCGGCACGCCGCGAATACGAGCGTGGCGCAGGCGAGCAGTACGAGCGACTTCCGGTTCATCATGGCAACTGGGGTTTTCGTGACCTTCGGACCGTTCAACGGCCGAAGGGTTTGATCGGTTCCTGGCAAAGCGTGGCCAACATCGTGCCCAGCGCGTTGGGCGTTGAGAACCTGCGGAAGCCCCTGTGGGGCGGATGTCCCGGGTTATCTCTTCGGTTCAGCGCTGCAAGACCTTGAACGTGAAGGCGTAGGCATGGCGCTCGTCCTTCTCGTGCCGCTCGGTCCACACCTCCTTCCAGCCTTTGCCGATGTCCGGGAATTTCACATCGCCCTTCGGCTTGCCGTGTACCGTGGTGAGGTAGACCCGCTGCACGAGTTCCTTCTCGAAGGCTTCCCTGTACAGTTCGCCGCCACCGATGATGAAGACCTCTTTCTGGTCGGCCACGCGGGCGATATCGATCGCCGCCTCGAGCGAGGCACAGACCCAGGCGCCCGGGGCCTGGTAACCCTGCGTGCGCGTCACGACGATGTTCACGCGGTCGCGGAGCGGTC
>JAGODO010000285.1 GCA_017998165.1 Flavobacteriales bacterium
GTGCGTGACCGCGGACCAGGATGGCCGCACCCTCTCCCTGATCTGGGAACATGAACCCAACGGCAGCTTCAATCGCGCGGTGGCCGACAGCGTGCGCCGCGAGGAGAAAGCGAGTTCCGTGGTCTTCCGCTGGAACGGTGAAGGCATCGGCGGCACCGACAAGGGCGAACGGACCTTCGATGTACCGGCCATCGGGGATCTGCAGCTCATCAACCACGAGACCTTCAGCGAAGGCGAGCAGTACGCCGCGCTGCTCTTCAGCGACCCGTTGGACCCCGCGCAGAACCTGGACGGCCTCGCGGGCATCACCGGAGCGGAATCCGTGCGGCTCGCCATCGACGGCAACAAGCTCCTGATCTACCCCGGCCAGCGTATCAGCGGCAAGCAGAGCGCCTTCGTGGCGGCCGGCCTGATGAACATCAACCACCGCAAGCTCGGCAAGGACATCACCATCCCCGACCTGGAGTTCGAGGAGGTGAAGCCCAATGTGCGCATCACCGGCAACGGCACGATCCTGCCCAGCACGGACGGGCTGCTCTTCCCCTTCGAGGCGGTGAACCTGACCACGGTGGACGTGCGCGTGGTGCGCATCTACGCCGACAACGTGCCGCAGTTCCTGCAGGTGAACGACCTGAACGGCGAGCGCGAACTCGCCCGTGTGGGCCGCCTCATGCTGAAGAAGGCCATCCCCCTGAACAATACCGACAAGAACGTACAGGGCCGCTGGACAACGTACTACCTCGATCTCGATGACCTGATCAAGACCGAGCCGGGCGCCATCTACCGCATCAGCCTCGGCTTCCGACGGTCCTATTCCACCTACCCCTGCCAGGGCGAGGAGGAAACACCCGCGCTCGCCACCATCGAAGAAGAGGATGACCTCGATGAGAGCGGCCAATGGGACAACGCCTACCAGGACTACTGGTACTACGATGAAGGCGACTACTACGAGGAGGAGTACAACTACCGCGAGCGCGAGAACGCGTGTTCACCCAGCTACTTCCGCGGCAAGGCGACCGTGGTGGAACGCAACATCATCGCTTCGGATATCGGACTCATCGCGAAGCGCGGCAATGATGGCTCGCTGCTCGTGGCCGCCAGCGACCTGCGCACGGCCGGGCCGATGAGCGGTGTGAAGATCGATGTGCTCGACCTGCAGCGGAAAAGTCTGGGCTCGCCCGTCACCGACGGCGATGGCATGGCCAAGCTGCCCGCGAGCAAGCATCGCCCCTTCATGCTCGTGGCCAGCAAAGGCGCCATGCGCGGATACCTGAAACTCGATGATGGCGGCGCGCTGAACGTGAGCGCCTACAGCGTGGAAGGGCTGAGCGTGGACAAGGGTCTCAAGGGTTTCCTATACGGCGAGCGCGGCGTGTGGCGGCCGGGCGATTCCCTCTACTTGGGTTTCATCCTGCAGGACGCGGAGCACAAACTGCCGAAGGACCATCCGGTGGTACTGGAACTCACCGATCCGAAAGGACGCCTCGACCAACGTATGGTGCGCAACAGCGGTGTGGACGGCGTGTACTCCTTCCGCTGCGCAACGGCCGCCGATGCGCCTACCGGCATGTGGGGCGCCAGTGTGAGCGTGGGCGGCGTTTCCTTCTACAAGCCCATCCGGATCGAGACGGTGAAGCCCAACCGCCTGAAGATCGCCCTGGACCTCGGCGATGGGAAAGGCGCCGAGGATGGCGCCCGCATCACCACGGAGAACAAGGAGCGCCGTGTGAAGCTGCAGGGCAACTGGCTGCATGGAGCGCCAGCTCGTGAACTGAAAGCCCGCACCACGGTAACGCTCACCGGCGGTCAACCGGAATTCAAGGGGTACGACAAGTTCCTTTTCGACGACCTGAACACCGACGTGAGCGCCGAGGAGATGACCGTGTTCGACGGCACCCTCGATGCGCAGGGCCACGCCGAGTTCCCCTTCGCGCTCGACCTGAACCAGAATGCCCCGGCCGCTGTGAGAGCCAACATCGTCACGCGTGTGTTCGAGGCCGGCGGTGACGCGAGCATCGACCGCTTCGATGCGGTGTACTACCCCTACAGCGCCTATGCCGGTCTGCAGGCCCCGATCGCGAATGGCTACTGGGGCACGTACAGCACGGACACCAGCTACACCCTCATCGCCGTGGCGCTGGATCCTTCCGGCAAAGCGCTCGCAGGGCACAAGCTGAAGGCGCAGGTGGTGAAAGTCAGCAGCAACTGGTGGTGGAACGGCGACATGACGGGCCCGGGCAGCTACATGAACGCCCCCAGCAGCACCATCCTCGGCGAGAATGACATCACCACCGACGCGAAGGGAAAGGCCACGATCCCCTTCCGCGTGAACCGCCCGCATTGGGGCCGTTACGTGGTCCGCCTCAGTGACCCCGCCAGCGGCCATGTGTGCGCCGCACAACTTTATGTGGACTGGCCCGGCTACGAGGGGCGCAGCCGCAGGCAGCAGGACAAGGAAGCCGCGATGCTCTCCTTCAACAGCGACAAGGAGAAGTACAACGTCGGCGACAAGTGTTCGATCACCATCCCGTCCGGCGGAAGTGGCCGCGCCTTCATCAGCCTGGAGACCGGCAGCCGCATCCTGCAAGCGCAATGGGTGGACCTCAAGGCCAAGGAGACCAAGTTCGAATTCGCGGTGACGAAGGACATGGCACCGAACGTCTACGCCCATGTGATGCTGATCCAGCCGCACAGTTTCACGCGCGACACGACGGGCGGGAACGACCGGCCCATGCGGCTCTTCGGCGTGATCCCGATCCTCGTGGAAGACAGGGACACGCGCATCCAGCCGGCCATCAGCATGGCCAATGAGATCAAGACCGACGCGCCCTTCAGCGTGGAAGTGAGCGAGGCCAGCGGCAAGGAGATGACCTATACGCTCGCCATCGTGGACGAGGGGCTGCTCGACCTCACGCGTTTCAAGACACCGGACCCGTGGAACTACTTCTATGCCCGCGAAGCCCTCGGCGTGCGCACTTGGGACCTCTACGACCAGGTGATCGGTGCCTTCGGACAGCAACTGCAGCGCGTGCTCGCGCTCGGCGGCAGCGATGAAGCTTCACCTGATGCCGCCGCGAAGGCGAACCGCTTCAAACCGGTCGTGCGCTATGTCGGGCCGTTCAAACTCGCCAAGGGGAAAAAGGCCCAGCACAGCTTCATGATCAGCAACTACGTGGGCAGTGTGCGCGTGATGGTGGTGGCCACCGATGGCGACCGTGCCTATGGCAACGCCGAGAAAGCCGTGCCCGTGCGCAAACCGCTGATGCTGCTGGCCACCCTGCCCCGCGTGGTCGGGCCCGGTGAAACGCTCGACCTGCCCGTAACGGTCTTCGCCATGGACCCGAAGGTGAAGAATGTTCAGCTCAAGCTGGAAACGAACGACCTCTTCAGCGTGGAAGGCGGAACGACCCAGTCGCTCTCGTTCAAGAACACCGGTGATCAGGTAGCGGTGTTCCGCGTGAAGATGGCCGAGCGCATCGGCAAGGGTACAGTGAAGGTGATCGCCGAAGGGGCCGGTGAGCGGGCCACGCACAGCATCGAGATCGACGTGCGCCAGCCCAACCAGCCACAGACCGATGTGACCGAAGCCGTAGTGGACGCGGGCAAGTCGTGGGAGGATACCCCGAGACCGGTCGGCCTGGCCGGCACCAACTCGGCCTACTTGGAAGTGAGCACGATCCCCGCCGTGGATCTCGGAAGGCGGCTCCAATACCTGATCGACTATCCGCACGGCTGCATCGAGCAGACCACCAGCGCGGCCTTCCCGCAATTGTTCCTCGCGAACGTGATCGATGTCGACTCACGGGTGGCCGCCGAGATGCGCTCCAATGTGGACGCCGGCCTCCGGCGCCTGAAGATGTTCCAGCAGCCGAACGGCGGCTTCAGCTATTGGCCTGGACAGGACCAGGTGAACGATTGGGGCTCCATCTGGGCCGGGCACTTCCTCACGGAAGCGGAACGGGCGGGCTTCACGCTGCCCACCGGCATGAAGAACAAATGGCTCAGCTACATGCGCAGTGCCGCACGCAACTGGGCGCCCACCACCGAAGACGGCTGGACCTACGAAGGCCGCCAGCTCACCCAAGCCTATCGCCTGTACGTGCTTGCCCTCGCGAACACGGCGGAACTCGGTGCGATGAACCGCCTGCGCACACATCCTAAACTGGGTACGCAGGCCAAATGGATGCTCGCTGCGGCCTACGCCATGAGCAACCGCAAGGATGTGGCCAAGGAGATCATCACCGGGCTGACGACCACCGTGGCGCCCTACACGGAGATGAGCTGGACCTACGGCAGCGACCTGCGCGATGATGCGGTCATCGCTGAAGCGCTCCTGCGCATGGACGACAAACCCACGGCCGCCATGGTGATCAAACGCATCGCGGAGAACCTCGGCAAGGAGGACTGGTACAGCACGCAGAGCACGGCCTGGGGCCTGCTCGCCATCAGCCGCATGGTGTCCGCCGATGCGATGGGCCAGGGCCTCAACTTCACCCTCAACGTGAACGGCAAGAGCGAGGACCGCTTCAGCAAGAAGAGCGTGGCCCGCATCGAACTGCCCGTGCCGGACGGCCACAAGAAGGTGTCGATCTCCAATACCGGGAAGAACCTGCTCTATGTGCGCACCGTACGCACCGGCACGCCCCTGCCCGGGGAGGAAAGCCCCGCCAACAATGGGCTCGTCGTGGACGTGCGCTACCAGAACATGGCCGGCGAATGGCTCGACCCGAAGTCGCTCGAACAGGGCACCGACTTCCAGGCCGTGGTCACCATCCAGCATCCCGGCATACGCGGGAACTACCAGGAACTCGCGCTCACCCAGGTCTTCCCCAGCGGCTGGGAGATCCGCAACAGCCG
>JAGODO010000287.1 GCA_017998165.1 Flavobacteriales bacterium
TGGCCCGGGCCGGCGGGCAGCGGCCGGGGGGGTGGGGGTCCAGTCATAGGGTTGCGTGCCGCCTCCACCGGTCGCGGCGAGCGTGGCCGTTCCGTCGCAGTCTCCGGAGCAGGTCACGGGTGTGGTGCTCAGGTTCGGGGAGATCGGCGTGAAATCCGGGATGGTGAACGTTTCGGTGGTATCACAACCGAGCGTATCGGTGACCGTCAGCGAATAGGTTGTGCCCGCACACAGACCGTCGACATAGAATGTTCCCTGACCGGATCCGGGCGCAGGTTGCCAGAAGAACGTGAACCCCGGTGTTCCACCCGAAGGGAAGGCTGCGGCCTGCCCGGTGCATGGACCAGTGCAGTTCGCGGCCGAGAAGGCCAGGCTGGTGGTGATGGGCGCGGGCTTGTTCACGATGAAGGTCACCGTGGTGTCGCAGCCCAGCGAATCGGTGATCGTCACATCCCATTGACCGAGGCAAAGGCCGCTCACCGAATCCGTGCCTTGCCCGACCGGGGGTTGAGGGGTCCACGAATAGGTGAACCCTCCGGAGCCACCGGTAGGCGCGACACTCGCGGTCCCATTACAGATATTGAAACAGGTGGCCGCCGTGACCGTCAGATTGGGGAGGATGGGTTGTTCTCCGAGCACCGTGAACGTCCACGTCGTGTCACAGCCGCTGGCGTCCGTGATGGTCACGCTCCAGTCCCCGGCACAAAGGCCGGAGACATTGCCGTTACCATCATCCGTACCGGGTGTCGGGGACCAGGCGAAGCCGTATCCGCCCGCACCGCCGGTGGGAGCGACGCTGGCAGTACCGTCGCAAGGACCGTTGCAGGTCTCATTGGTAAAGGTGCCGTTCGGCACGATGGGCGTGGGTGACCCGATGTCGATGATGAGCGTGGTATCGCAACCGGCCTGATCACCGATCTGAACGGTCCATTGCCCCGCGCACAGACCGCTAACGCTCGAATCAGCCCCTGAGGGCGGCACCGGGGTCCAGATGTAGTCATATCCCGGAACGCCACCGGAAACCGCCAGGTCGATGGCCCCGTCGCAGACATCCGCACAGGACGCATCGGATAAAGTGGGCACAGCGACAATGCCACTGGGCGTACCGATGATGAACTGCAGCGTGGTATCGCAGCCCAGGCTGTCCGTGAGTGTAACGCTCCCAACACCCGGGCAGAAGCCTGTCGCGGTGGTGGTCCCTTGTCCGGTCGTCGGTTGTGGTGTCCACACGATGATGACCGTTCCCGTTCCACCGGTAAAGCCCACTGTTGCCGATCCATCGCAGGCGCCACCACAACTCGCCAAGGTGGTCGTGATCGTGGGCTGGATCGCGGGGGGCTGGTTGATCGGGAAAGCGATCGTCGTGTCACACCCCGCAGCATCTGTGATCGTGAGCTGATAGTTGCCGGGGCAGAACTGGCTCGCGGCGGCCGTACCCTGTCCCGCTCCCGGGGCCGGGTTCCACACGTAATCGTAGTCAGGGGTTCCCCCGGTCGTGCTGCTGGTGGCCGTACCGTCACATGTGCCGTCGCAGCCGGCAGGTGTCGTCAGGAGGCCGGCGTCGATCGGGGCGGGCTCGGTGATATTGAACACGAGCGTCGTGTCACAAACACCGTCGGCGATGAGCACCGACCAGGTACCGGCGCACAGACCGAGCGCCTCGCTGTTCCCTTGCCCATTGGCCGGGATCGGGGTCCATGTGTACGTGAAATTGCCGAAGCCTCCGAGAGGGTCCAGAATAATACTGCCATCGCAAGATCCAGCGCAGGTGACATTGGTCACCGAGTCCTGTGGGTCGATGGGCAATGGCGCACTGATGGTGAACGCGACGGTCGTATCGCAGTTGACCGAATCAGTGACGAGCAGGGTGTAATCCTGCGCACAAAGGCCGGTCACGTTCGGTGAACCCTGACCGGTTCCGGGAGCGGGATCCCATACATAGGTATAGGGGTCATTGCCGCCGGTCACCAGAGCATCGGCCGTTCCGTTGCAGAAATTCGGGCAGGTGGCGTCTACCGTCGTGAGGGTCACCTGGATGGGGAGGGGCTCCTGGATAATGAAGGTCTGGATCACTTCGCACAGCGCGCTGTCCAGCACCTGTACGGTATAGACCCCCGCGCACAAAGCGGTCACGGCGTCCGTGCCATCGCCTGCGGGAGATCCTGACCAGTCGAACGTGTAGTCAGGGGTGCCGCCGGAAACGGTGACACCGGCGGTGCCATCGCAGTTGCTTCCGCATGTGATGTTGCTCTGCGTAGGGGTCACGATCAACTGCGGCGGTTGGTTGATGGTGATGATCACCGTGGTATCGCAACCGAGCGAGTCGGAAATGGTGATGCTATAGGGCTGCGCGCACAGACCAGCGCCGTTGGCGGTGCCATCACCGATGGGCGGCGCGGGAGTCCATGTGAACGAATAGGTGCCGGTTCCGCCCGAGGGCGCCAGATCGATCGTGCCGTTGCATTGCCCGAAGCATCGGACGTCGGTGAACGTCTCGTTGGGCAGCACGGGAGGCGGTTGCGCGATCGTGAATTGGAGGGTCGTATCGCAGTTGGCCGCATCCGTGACGGTGACCGTGTAGTCGCCCGGACAGAGCTGCGAAGCGTTAGGGGTTCCTTGTCCGGTGACATTCGGCGTCCAGACGATCACGTAGCCGGGCGTACCACCGCTGATGACGATGTCGGCCGCACCATCGCAGTTGCCGGAGCACGTGGCGTCCGTGACGGTCAGTTGCACATCGATGGCGGGTGCCGACCCGATGGTGAACGGGACGAGCGTGTCGCAGCCGGTAGCAAGGTCGGTAATGAGTACGGTGTAGTTCCCGGCGCACAGACCGGTCACGTTGCCGGTGCCGTCACCGGTGATGGGGTCGGGACCCCAGTTGAACGAGTAAGGACCTACGGCTCCGGTAGGCGCCACCCCTGCGGTACCGTCGCAAGAGTTGAAACAGGTCGCGTTCGTGAACACGAGGTTCGGGATGATCGGGGGTGGCGCGATGATCGTGAAGGCGATGGTCGTATCACAACCGTTCGCATCGGCCACGAGCACGGTGTAGTTGCCGGGGCAGAGTCCGGTGACATCCGCCGTTCCATCACCGGTCGGCGAACCCGGTTCCCAATTGAACGTGTAGTTCGGCGTACCTCCGGTGACGTCCACATGTCCCGAGCCGTCGCAATCACCCGAACAGAGGGCATTATTCACGGCGAGCACTGCGGCAACGGGCAGCAGGTCGATCGTGAACGAGGTATCGAATACGCAAGCGTTGGTGTCCGACAACTCCAATGTATTCACGCCTGCGCAGAGCTGCACCGGGTTGGACGAGGTCTCTGTTCCGTTGTTCCAGTCGTATTGATAACCCAGCCCGGTTCCACCGCCGGGGAAAGTCACGGCGGTCCCGTTGCACACGTCGGCGCAGGTGGGCGGGTTCAGACCGAAGAAGAGCACCCCCAAGGGCGGAGGTGGAGTGATGAGCGCGCTCGCGAAACAACCCACGTTCTGAATGACGTCCGTGACGATCACCAGCTTGTTCCCTGCGCAGATCGGCCCCCAGTTGTTGGTGCTGGGACCACCTTGCCAGAGGATGTTGAACGTACCGGAACCACCTGTCACCGTAACGCTCACGGCGCCATCACACGCGCCATTGCAGCTCACACCGAAGCCGTTGTAGTTGCTGGTCACGAAGGCATTCACCTGGAAAGGCGTCTGCCCCGCGCCGGTACCGCAATTCGTGATACCTCGGAATTCCTCCGCATCGCGCGGCGCACCGCTCCAATCCACCAGCTGTCCGCTCTTCATCACCAGTGCCTCGGCCGCTTCCACCGTGGTACGCTCCTGGTCGATCTCCAGCGCATCCGTGATGACGTAGGCGCTGCCCGCTTCGATCCGCTTGCGCGCGCGGCCTTCCGTTAGCAGAGCTCCCGTCTGGAGCACACCATCGAACAGGCGCAGGGTCCCTTCCCTCAATGTGAGCGATGCGCCGTCGCGCAACACCAGCGCGCTGCGCATTTCCCAGATGGCCTCACCGTCCAGGATGACGTTGCTCGCGATGCCGATGCCATGTGTGGAGAGCGCTATCGTGCCGCGGTCGTCATTGGTGAATTCCAGGTCCCCACGGAAACGCCAGTCCACATCCCCCTCGGCGCGCAATCCCCCGCCCAGCTCCACATTCGCCGATGGGGCACCATCGATGACGAGCCGCCCATGTGTGGCATCGATCACCAGGTCCAGGCAGCGCGCATCCGCGCCAAGGTGGACGCTGCGCGATCCCTCCCCGATGAACCAGGCGCTTTCCGATGCGCGCGGGGTTCCCGCTCCGCCAGGGCCGCCCGGAGTCAGGGACCAGTGCGCCGCATCACCCCAGTTCCCACTGCCACCTACCCAGTATTTGGTGCTTTGGGCGGAGGATCCGGTCGTGGAACAGGCGGCGAGGAGAATGGCCGCGTAGAGGAAGGGTCGTTGTGTCTTCATTCGAAAACGGGGCATCGCACGATTTCTTTGGCGGGGTCGTGGTTGCCGCACGGATAGATCGCGAGGATCAATTCATGCGTATTGCTGCTCCCCGTGCGCAATCGGCTCGTGGTGACGTCATAGCTGTACCCGAGCGTGAAGAACTTCAGGAAGGGGATCTTGATCATGAAAGCGATCGCGTCCTGGTTGCGGTAGCTGATCCCGAGGCCGAGCCTGCGGCGGTATTCGATGGACGCATTGACGTCGATCGCCAGCGGTGACTTCGGAGAGAACTTGAGCATGGCGCTCGGCACCAGGGCAAGTGTGCGGTTGATGCGCACGCGTCGTCCTCCACTGGCGAGGAAGTGGCGGGTCAGGCGCGTATCCACACCCATGTCCTTCACCTTGTT
>JAGODO010000286.1 GCA_017998165.1 Flavobacteriales bacterium
GCGGCGCATCAGCCACGACATGGTGGCGGGCACCTTGGCGCACTTCGGCCTGGAGAAGGCGCTCGAAGGACTGTGCGATTCCGTGCGCGTGACCGGTCGGCTGGCGGTGGAGCTGCGTGTATTCGGCCTGGAGAACCGCCTGGAGCGTGGAGTGGAGATCACCGTCTACCGCATCGTGCAGGAGCTGGTGGGCAATGCGCTCAAGCACGCGAAGGCAAGCGAGCTCAGCATCAACCTGACACGCACACCCGGCCGACTGAGTGTGATCGTGAGCGACGATGGGGTGGGCTTCGATCCCAGCGCATCAACGGAAGGCATGGGCTTGGCGAACGTGCGCAAGCGCGCGGCGACCCTGGGCGGAGAGATCACGGTCGACAGCGTGCGGAGCAAAGGCACCACGGTGAGCTTGGAGTGCGCGGTGGTGGAGTAGGTGCTGGCGATCAGAATATCGGTACATTTCAAACGAACACATCGAAGCCCATGACCGCGTTGCTGCGTTGTCGTTCGGTCTATGGGCATCTGCTCATTTGCGGTAAGTGTAACTTCCCATGGCCCGGGTTGCCGAAGAGGTTCACGACGCATGGTTCACCATGTGCGTAATGCGGAACGGGGTGTGAGCGCGGTCCATTCTTCCGGACCGTATGCGCATCGAGGGTCGCTCGCGCGTCCTTACTGGCCCACCAGCATAGATTCCGGTGCGCTGAGCAGTGTGGTGAATTCGGCCTTGAAGATGTCCACAAGGGTCTGTGTATTGTACTTCTCCTTGAGTTTTTTCAGAAGACCGGGAAAAAACAATTGATCGAATTTGCGTTCGTCCTCGTAAGCGGTGATCGCCACCAGCATCTCTTTCGTCAGGCCCACGAAGGCGTCGACCAGTACCGTGACCAGCCGGCGCGTGTAGTGCGCCTTGAGCTTCCGTTTGATGTCGGGGGGGAGAATATCCTCCCAATCCGGGGGTTCATTCGAGGTTGTCGATGCCGATTTCGCCAGGGACTCTGCGACCCGGTCGCCGACATGGTCGGCAAGACCCACCACGATCGCCTGTGTGAGGATAGGCTTCAGATCGATGTTGTGCGCGAATGCGGGGTCCGGCCTGCCCCTTGCCTGGATATCGTCATAGTATTTCGCGCTGATGCTGTTCGCGGCATGCTTGGCCACGTCCTTCAGGAAGCCGAAGCTCTCCTCAGCCGCCGCGATGGCGAATCGCCGGAGCGCTTTCTTGCCACATGCCTTCATGAGAGCCGCCAACGCGCGCCTGCCGAATCGCCTGGTCAACGGACCGATGACGGCTCGGGCGGCACTGGTACCGATACCGGTAGGTATGCAGAATTCCGTCACGACCTTGCCGATCGGGATCCAGCCCTCGAGCACGCTCACCATGTAATTTATCTGGAGATCCGCGTTCAGCTGGTGGCTGCCCAGGTCGATCCAGCTTGACCCGTCGTGTTTTGTGAGTGGTACGAGGTCGGTTTCGGATATTCTGAGAAAGGGTTGGAGCCGGACCGACGCATTCGGGCCATCCTTGTGGATGGCGATCAGCTTCATCATGGTCGTTGGCAGATCGACATCAGCCAAGGCGAGGATCACTTTGGTCCACGAGAATCCCTCGACCTCTACGAATTCGCGGTACTTCTTGGCCAAGTATCGGGGCTCCTCCTTCGATGTCAGTATGTAATCTCCCAGTTTATAATAGCTGTCCGAGCTGTTCTTGGGATAGACGAGCTCATGCGGGTTGTCTATCCGCGGGCAGTCCCGGGAAAGGTCATATTCATGGATACGATCGCTGAAGACTATCCACCTGAGTATACGGGCCATTGTTGTTTCTTGGTTGGTTCCGGATGATCACCCGCTTTGCCCGCCTTGCTCATCTGGATGCCTTCCTCCAGCCGGATCTTCCTCATAGTGGATGGGTATGTCAGGAGTATCCGGGCGGCGGCTTGCATACCGCCACCCGGATGCGGTCATTTGCTCACGCGCACGGCCATACGGCCCTGGGGGCTGGAGAGAACGAGGAGGTAGTTTCCGCTGGCCAGACCGGTCGGCATCTGAAGGGTCCGGCGTTGTTCACCTGCCGGCATCTTCGAGCCCGTAAGCAAGGTGCCCACCTTTCTTCCGGTCATGTCCCTGAGTGCGATCGTCAATTCAGTGGCTTCCCGCAGGGAGCAAGTAATGGTCACAACGTCCTGCAAGGGGTTCGGATGCACACTTACCTGGGAGATGAACGCGCCGATGTCATTGATGCCTGTGGGAAGCCCGATACATGTGCAGCCGATGATCCAGGTGTCGTTGATGGTCTCTGCGTTTTGATCATCGCAGGGTGTGCCCGGAAGAGCGGCTCCGCCGATCACGCCGAGGCAGTCAATGGGCTCACCGACACAGTCACAGTCATTGGTCCAGGTATCATTTCCGGTGTTTACGGCGCCATCATCGCAGGGTGTTCCGGGCGAAGCCGGTCCATTGGCCACACCTTGGCAATCACTGCCCACACAAACGCAGCTCGTGCTCCACACGTCGTTCGCGGTCGAGGCGCTGCCATCATCGCAGGGTGTGCCCGGGAGCGAGTCGCCGCCGATCACTCCCACACAGTCGATGATCTCGCCTACGCAATCGCAGGTACCGCTCCAGGTATCATTGCCGGTCTGCGTGTTATTGTCATCGCACGGGGTTCCAGGGTTGGCCGTGCCGCCCGCCACACCAAGGCAATCCTCCGCCAGGGAGCAAGGACCCTCGAGCTCGAACGGTGCCGACCAGGGCGACTCGCACCCGCTCGCGGCGGTGACGCGCACACTATAGTCGTCCGCTGCCGCCACCGACACCGGGTTCCCGGTAGCGTATGGCGTCCAGATGAGCGGAAATAGCTCGTTCTGCCAATTGAACGTTCCGGACCCGCTGGCGCTCAACTCGCAGCTATCAGGATCGAAGGTTATCACCGGCGCGGGCGGCACGATCCCGCTCTCGGCACGGAAGCGAGCTACGCCGAAGGTGACTACGTCGTCGTCCACAGTGGCCGCACCCGCGACCGTGATGAACTGATCGCTCTCGCGGACCGTAAGGCTGCGTGCGACGTCATTGCCGATCCCGAAGCCAAGCAGCGCCATGCCGTCCGAAGAGAAGCTGTTGTCCAGGCTGCCGGTCGATGTGATCCGGGCCAGAAGCATGTCGTCATCATCGTCCGTATCGGCCGAATAGCCTGCCGCCAGGATCTTGCCGTCGCACTGGAACTCGAGTTCCCTCAGGCCCCCACCATGACCTTGGGGTGCTTCAAAGGCGAATTCACCGTCAACGGAGAAGCCGGGGTCCAACACGCCCGTGGTGGCCAACCGGAACATCAACGGTTGGATATAGCCCGTACCATTGGAATTGCTCCATTCACCCCCTACCACGATCCGGTCGTCCGGGTCGATCATCACATCCCATGCGTTGTCGATGGTGGATGTCAGCGCCGTGTGTTGGTACTTCCCGTCACCACTGAAGGTGTTGTCAAGGATGCCGTTCGCGTTCAACCGCGCCACCACGATCTTGCTGTCGCCGTCCGAGAAGTCGAACGTACCGGCCAGCACGATCTTGCCATCGCCCTGGATGGCTACCGCGTGCGCATAGGAGTCGTAGCTCCCGAAATCCACCTGCACCTTGCCATCCGAGCTGAAGGTATTGTCCACGCTACCGTTCTCGTTCAGCCGGACCACTGCGAAATTCGTTTCGCTGTCGTCGTCATCGGTCACGTTGGTCCAGCCGGCGACCACGATCTTGCCGTCGCTCTGGATCGCCACGTCCCAAGGGCGGCATTCCGCGTCCGTGATGAAGGACACCGTTGCGAAACCGTCGGAGCTGAACTCCGTGTCCGGCGTACCATCGGAATTGTACCGGGCGATGCCGAACCGATTGGTACCCACGGTCGTTGTCGTCCCGACAATGGCCGATGTCGCGGCCTCACCGACGACGACGATCTTCCCATCGGGCTGCAGTGCCATCGACCGGATCATGGACCAAGGGAACCCGCTGGTGGTGTATTCGCCGAGCAATCGCCCGTTGCCGCTGAACGTGTTGTCCAGGGATCCGTCCTCGTTCATCCGGACGATGGCGAACTGCCGCCGTTCAGGCAGGACGGTTCCTTGTTGTGGCAAGGTCAAGGTCCCGCCCACATAGATGTCGCCGCTGCTGGTTCGCGCGGATGCGAAACCGGTGACATCCCCTTCCGCGAAATCGATCGAGGTGTATCCATCCGCGCTGAAGTTCGGATCCAGCGTGCCAGCCTGCCCGGCTACGGTCGCGCGCATACCTACGGCGAGAATGATGGCTACAAAGAGTCGTGTGTTCTTCATGTGTATCCGTTCTGAAAGTCGGGTTGGAATATCTCGGGGTTAAAGCAAACTGGGCACCAGGCTGATCACAATACCGGAAAACCATGATTTCCATCCAGGGGTCCTCCCTTTTCTTCGCCCTGTTGCTCGTAGGCAAAGCCAAGCGGGGAGCCCCGGTCCCCCGGAACTCCCCGCTGTTGGTGGGCGTGTGTTCTTACAGCCCCGCCACCGATACGTCGGCGGCATTGGCCACCGTGCCCTGCATCTCATAGCCGGGAGGCAGCGTGGCGTCCTTGCCTTTCTTCAGCAGGAAGAGCGGGCTCACCACGGCGGCGAGCGCCACGGAGCTGCCGGTCTTGCCTTCGCCGGCCATGCTGGCACCGCCGTTGGTAAGCACGATCATCTGGCCGTCCACGGCCTGGGCCACGGTGGGGCGCATGGTGAAGGAGCCTTTCTTGCCCATGCCACCGCGCTGCTCCAGGCTGGTGACCTGTCCGCTGGCCATCGCGCCGCCTTTGATGAGCACCTTGCCCTTCACGATCACGTCGTACTTCA
>JAGODO010000029.1 GCA_017998165.1 Flavobacteriales bacterium
TACGGGCGTAAACCTCGGCGGTGGAAACATGGATCCCGGGATTGATCAGCAGCAGCCACCAGCCGCGCAGGTCAAGGGCCAGCGGGGTGAGTACCTCCCCACGCCCTTGGGCGATCTGAGCCCCTTTGCGGAGGAAGAACGCGCAGTCGCTTCCCAAACTCGCGGCCATCGCTTGCAGATCGGCGTCCGATTCTCCGAGACCCAGGAGGTCGTTGAGCAGGCGCAGTGCGTGCGCACCATCGCTCGATCCGCCGCCCAGCCCGGCACCGATCGGTATCGTCTTGTGCAAGCGCATCCGCAGTCCCGGCATATCGTGCCGCTTCTTGAGCAATTGGTGCGCTTTCACGCACAGGTCCTGTTTCAACGAACCCGGAACATCAAGTCCTGACCGCGTGAAGCCGAGTTCCCCGGCACCCGATGACGGATCGACGATCGCTTCGAGCGCGTCGCACAAGGGAATGGGTACCAGGGCAGTGACGATGTCACGGTATCCATCGTCCCGCAGCCGCAGCACATGCAGCCCGAGGTTGATCTTGGCGTGGGGAAATACCAACATCGCACGGCGAACATAGCCCGACATGTCAAGAACGGCACGGTCCGACGGTCCTTCTACCTTCGCCCGTTCCGTGGCCGGGTGTTGGACCGGTGAGCAGAGGCCACGACGGACCTGAACAACGCGACATGCAGACCTTCCTCGAATTCGAGAAGCCCATCCAGAACATCATCGAGCAGATCGAGAAGCTCAAGGAGGTGGCCAGCCAGAGCCAGGTGGACGTGGCGCCCACGCTGAAGGATCTGGAGAAGAAGCTCGCCGAAACACGCAAGAGCATCTATGCGAACCTCACGCCTTGGGAACGCGTGCAGGTGAGCCGCCACCCCGACCGCCCCTACACGCTGAAGTACATCGACAAGATGACCGATGGCACCTTCATCGAGCTGCACGGGGACAGAAGGGTGAAGGATGACAAGGCGATGGTTGGCGGTTTCGGCCTGATGGACGGACGAACAGTGATGTTCATCGGCCAGCAGAAGGGCATCAACACGAAGATGCGCCAGTACCGGAACTTCGGGATGCCCAATCCCGAGGGCTATCGCAAGGCGCTGCGATTGATGAAGCTCGCGGAGAAGTTCAACAAGCCGGTCGTCACGCTCATCGACACTCCGGGCGCTTTTCCGGGCTTGGAGGCGGAGGAACGTGGGCAGGGTGAGGCCATCGCCCGCAACATCTACGAGATGTGCCAGTTGCGCGTGCCGATCATCTGCGTGATCATCGGTGAGGGAGCTTCCGGTGGGGCCTTGGGCATCGGGGTGGGAGACAAGGTCCTCATGCTCGAGAACACCTGGTATTCGGTCATCTCCCCGGAATCATGTTCTTCCATCCTCTGGCGCAGCTGGGACTTCAAGGAAAAGGCCGCAGAGGCCCTGAAGCTCACGGCCGGTGACATGTTGAAGAACAAGTTGATCGACGGCATCATTCCCGAACCGGAGGGTGGTGCGCATGCTGACATCGACAAGGCCACAGCACTCGTGAAAGCCGAGGTGAAGAAGCACTTGGACAAGCTCGTGAAGGTCGATGCGGAAAAGCTCGTGACACGCCGCGTGGAGAAGTTCTGCGCCATGGGGGTCACGGTGAGAGTCAAGTAGCGCTCCAAGACCCAAGGCTCAAGCTTCACGTCTGAATGTCCTCTGCTCGGAGATCGCTTCCTGAGCACAGCGGTAGCAGGTTCACCGCGGTCGGCAAGATCGGGTTCACCGGTTGAGCAGCGGCAGCACGTATCGAATCGGCGCGCCAATGCTGTAGCTCGATGCGATCTGTCCGTTCTGCGGGTCGATCGCCAGCACGCTCGTTCCTGCCGCTGCGTAGACCAGACCGCTCACGGCATCCAAGGAAAGGTCGCGCACCTCTGGAATATCCGCGATCGGGATGGAACCCGCATTGGACCAGGTGAAGCGCTCTAGTGTGCCGTCCGTCAGGGCCACCAGGAACGTATTCGCATCCACCCGTTCGACCGCTGCGATCCCCGAGCCCCAGGAATAAGGCTCCCAGCCACCACCATCAGCGATGCTGTGGTCCCGCACCACCCCATGACCATCGCGGTCACCGAACAGGAGCACTTGCGTGTCGTTCCTGCGGAACATGGACCCGACGCTCATGTCAACAGCCTGTTCGGCGATCAACGCGCCGGAGGCCGCGTGATAGACCCCGAGCCGCCACGTTGAACCGCTCTGGTCGACCTGAGCCGTTACCATCCGTTCATCCACGATGGTGGATGTCCGGACACGATGGCCCGAGAGCAGATCGAATACGCGTTCCGCAGCGCCACTGGTCGCATTGTATCCCCGAAGTGTTCCGTCGGTCATGCCGACATAGTATCTCCCGTCCTCTGCGATGTCCAGGGAAGTGAACCACGGGATGCCCGAGTTGCCCAGGTTGGGCTTCTGCCATCGAACTTGGACACCATCAGGCGTGAAGGCCATCAACGGTCCTTCCACGGAGCCTGAGATGGCGAACGTGCTTGCGGCGGAGCTCACGCCGCTGCCGCCCAGGTCCATCAGGAGCGTATTGGCCAGCGAGACCGCCCCCGTGCTGTCTATGATGTGGATGCTCACGGTCCCAGCATCCGGCCGGCCGATCGCGAACAGGCGACGCAAGCGCAGCGGCGTCCCGGAAATGTCCAGATCCGCTTGGTCCTTGCCATGCGCATCCCCGGAGTTGGCCTGCACCGTGAGCGTGTAGTCCCCGCCGGCGATCAGGTCGGAGATGATCGGAATTTCGACCTCCAGACGGGCGGGGTTGCCGGTGGGTGCGATCTGGAACGGTTCGATGATGGGAAGTCCATTGACGTCCGTGATGCTGAACAGCACCTTATCGATATCCTCCTCACCGCTCACATCCGCCACCACATGGAGCGTGTCGGGTATGGACAGGTCGAAACCGTTGCCCGGCGCCACGATGGTCACCACCGGCGGGTGCGTTGCCTCCTCCTTCCTGCATCCGGCGAAGGCGATACAACATAACGCCACGGCCATCAAGCGGTGTTCATAACGCATCACCGCAAAGTAACGCCCGGCGCGCCTCAGCGGTTTTTCAACAGATCGAACACTGAGGAACGGTTCGCGCGTTGTCATCACAGGATATCGAAGACCGCTCGGCCAGCGGTCATGCCCGGATACATTTGCCGCCCTTCCATCGCGAGGTGCTCCCCCTCGACGGTTCCAGATAGTGCCATGGCCGACTCTCCCTCCACCCGCTTCACCGACCGGAAGAAGCGCACGTCCAACTCCCTGATCGACACCTCCCTGGAGGCCGGCAAGCTGCCGCCGCAGGCGCCCGAACTGGAGCAGGCCGTGTTGGGCGCCATGATGCTGGAGCGCAATGCAGTGAACGAGGCTATCGACATCCTGCAGCCCGAGAGTTTCTACGTCGATGCGCACAAGCGCATTTTCGGCGCCGTGCAGGAATTGTTCCGCACGGACCAACCGATCGACATCCTCACGGTCACCCAGCAGCTGAAGAAGAAGGGCGAGCTCGACATCGTTGGAGGGCCGTTCTACATCAGCCAGCTCACTAACAAGGTCGCCAGTAGCGCGAACGTGCAGTACCACGCGCGCATCATCAGCCAGAAGCACATCCTGCGCGAGCTCATCCGCATAAGCGCGGACACGATGCGCGATGCGTACGACGACACCACGGACGTATTCGACCTGCTGGACAAGAGCGAGCAGGAGATGTACGCCATCACCAGCGGCAACCTGAAGCGCAACTACGAGCCGATGAGCGACCTGATCCAGGACGCCATCGCGAACATCGAGAACGCGAAGAACAAGGGCGATGGCGTAAGTGGTGTGCCCACCGGTTTCGTGAAACTGGACAAGCTCACCGGCGGCTGGCAGCGCAGTGACATGGTCATCGTCGCCGCACGTCCCGGCATGGGGAAAACGGCGTTCGTGCTGAGCATGGCGCGCAACATCGCCGTGGAGCACAAGAAGGCCGTCGCGGTGTTCAGCTTGGAAATGAGCAGCACACAGCTCGTTACGCGTCTCATCGCCAGCGAAGCCGCCATCGGTTCCGAAAAGCTCCGTAAAGGCGATCTGAACGACTCGGAGTTCGCTATCCTGCACCAGCACATCGCCCGGCTCACCAATGCGCCCATCTTCATCGATGACACGCCGGCGCTGAACATCTTCGAACTGCGCGCCAAGTGCCGTCGATTGAAGAGCCAGCACAACGTGGAGGTCATCATCATCGATTACCTGCAGCTGATGACCGCTGGCGGTGACAGCGCGCGGGGCGGCAACCGTGAACAGGAGATCAGCGCCATTTCGCGGTCGATCAAGAGCATCGCGAAGGAACTGGATGTGCCCATCATCGCACTGAGCCAGCTGAGCCGGGCCGTAGAGACCCGTGGTGGCGACAAGCGCCCCATGCTGAGCGATCTGCGCGAATCAGGGGCTATTGAGCAGGATGCCGATCTGGTCTGCTTCCTCTATCGCCCCGAGTATTACAAGATCTACGAGGACCACTACGGCAGCACCCTCGGCATCGGCGAGTGCATCATCGCCAAGCACAGGAACGGCGCGCTGGACACCGTGCTGCTCCGCTTCATCCCCGAATTGGCAAAATTTGCGGATCTCGAGACCGCTCCGGGCCTCATGATGGGCGATGGGGCCCCACCTTTGCATGGTGGCTCCGGTCCGACCACGATCACGCGACCGAGCCGGATGAATGATGACAGTGGCGACGACGATATCGCTCCCTTCTAAGAACTGGTTTTCAGTTGTCGGTTCTCGGTTGTCCGTACTGAGGAGGACCGCCGTGCTCGCTTTGTTGATCGGTCTTTCATGGTCAGCCTTCGCCACGAAGTTGTTGATCCCCATGGACAACACGCAGAAGGACCATCTGAAGGCATACGGCATCGCGTACTGGACGCTCCAGAAGGACGTTACCGTGGAGTGGCTGTTGAACTACCGAGGGGGCAGCTTCCTCATCGATCACTTCCAGGCCATTGAACAGGAATGCACGATCCGGGGTGTCACCTTCAACGTGATCGCCGATGGCCAGGCCAACCAGATCCTGCTGGAGATCTCCGACCCCGAGGTGAACATGGAGGTCGTGAAGCTCGAGAAGGCGCCGAAGATCGCCGTGTACGCCCCGGACGGATTCCAGCCGTGGGATGATGCGGTCGCTCTGGTGATGACCTATGCCGAGATCCCTTACACGAGGATCTATGACCGGGAGGTGGTCGCCGGTGTCCTGCCGCAGTACGACTGGCTCCACCTGCATCACGAGGATTTCACAGGCCAGTATGGCAAGTTCTACCGTCAGTTCCGCAACGCGCCATGGTACCAGGACCAGGTGCGCGAAAGCGAGGCCATGGCCGCCGAACTCGGATTCGCCAAAGTGAGCACCATGAAAGGGGCTGTCGCCGGTACGATCCGGGACTACGTCGCCGGGGGCGGCTATCTCTTCACGATGTGCAGCGGAACGGACAGCTATGACATCGCTCTGGCCGCTGCCGGTGTGGACATCTGCGCGACCGAGTTCGACCACGACCCGTTCGACCCCGCCTGGCCGGAGAAGATCAACTACGCGAACGGGTTCGCCTTTGAGGACTACCACTTGATCACCGACCCGATGATCTATGAGTTCAGCGACATCGATGCGACGGAGATCCACGGAAGCATCGGGGAAACGCGCGATTTCTTCACGCTGTTCGACTTCAGTGCGAAGTGGGATGTGATCCCCAGCATGCTCTGCCAGAACCACGAACAGGTCATCCATGGGTTCATGGGGCAGACCACGGCCTTCCGGAAACCATTGGTGAAGCCCGGTGTACTGATCATGGGGGAGAACAAGCCCCAGAGCACCGCCAAGTTCATCCACGGCGAATTCGGCTTGGGCCAATGGACCTATTACGGGGGCCATGACCCCGAAGACTATCAGCACATGGTCGGTGATCCTCCCACGGACCTGAGCCTGTTCCCCAATTCCCCGGGTTATCGGCTCATCCTGAACAACATCCTCTTCCCGGCGGCGCGGAAGAAGAAGCAGAAGACCTGACCGGTCTCCACCGCGCGCCTGTCGGCCCGTGGTTATGTTTGCCCCGTTACTTGAACGCATGGACCTTTCGAAGATCATCTCCGTCACCGGCAAGAGCGGCCTGTTCCGCGTTGTCGCCCCCGGCCGTCAGGCCATCATCGCCGAATCCTTGGAGGACGGCAAGCGCATCCCCGTGCCCACCAGCGTGCGGGTGAGTTCGTTGGATGAGATCAGCATGTTCACCACCGGCGATGACGAGCCGCTGAAGAACATCCTGACCAAGCTCCATGAGAACGCAAAGGGAGGAGCTTCGGCCGATCCCAAGGGCGACGACGCCACGCTTTGGAAGACCCTCACCGAGGCGCTGCCCACGGCCGACAAGGAGCGCATCTACCCGAGCGATGTGCGCAAGCTGTTCCTGTGGTATGGCCAACTCCTGAAATCAGGCGTCTTCACCGCGAAAGAGGAAAAGACGGAGGAAGACGGCGACAAGCCGAAGGACGGGGCCAAGGCCAAGAAGACCGCCGAAAAAGGCGCGAAGGCCAAGGCGGATATCGCCGGGAAAAAGGGCGCGCCGAAAAGCAGCGGCCCGGGTAAATCCGCGGCTCCCCGTCGCGGTGGCCAGCGTGGAGCTTAACATTCCATCGAGCTGACGTGCTCGCCCATCAGCTGATGGGAGGATGAGCGGATGATACTCCGGCTCTCCCACGACGTTACTTGAGCACTGCCATCCGCTCATCGCTCTCATCCGCTGATCGTCGCCTCAACCATTTTCCGTGCACCCCTTGGATCCTGCGGGAGAACCTGTTGACAGGTCTTGGTGTTGAGCATTCAACCCCGTAGCGGGCGGATCCTATCTTGCGGCGTTCGATCGAAACGCACGCCTTCGCAGCGCTACGGCGCGTAAAACATGAAGCAACGTTCTGCCCTTCTCCTCCGCGCCGGATCATTGACCGCCCTGGTGGGAACGGTCGCCCTCTTCGTCGCATGGTCCACCGACAGGGTGCCCAAGGCGCATGCCTTCCACAGCGATGAGGAACTGGAGGCCTTCGACCGCGGAGCGGGTCTGGCAACGGGCGCCAACAATTACTTCAAGGGTAGCGGCACATGCAGCGGTTGCCATGGGCACGACCCCAGCGGCTTCGCGATGACCACGCAGGAGGGTGGCCAGGACGTGAACGTCGTGGACGACTGGCGCAGCACCATGATGGCCAACTCGGCCAAAGACCCGTTCTGGCGAGCCAAGGTCAGCCATGAGGTGCTCGTGAATCCGGCACACCAGTCCGAGTTGGAGGACAAATGCACCAGTTGCCACGCGCCGATGGGACGCCACGACAAACACCTGATGGGTCTGGGCCATTATTCCATCGGCGAACTCGATGCCGACCCGCTGGCCCAGGATGGAGTGAGTTGCGTGCCGTGCCATATCCAGAGCGCCGACAGCATTGGTCTGCTCTTTTCTGGCGACCTGAAGTTCGATACGCTCGACGATCCGCTCTACGGACCGTATGGCTATCCGGATGATCCCGAGCCGCTTTTCGGTGCACCGATGACCGCGTTCGTGGGCTACCAACCCCAATACAGCCCGCACATCCATGACGCCGGCTTGTGCGCGGGGTGCCACACGTTGCAGACGGCCACGGCCGATCTCGACGGTAACCTCACCGGCGACGTCTTCACGGAGCAAGCGACCTATCACGAGTGGTTGAACTCGAAGTTCAATACGGACGAACATCCGGAGAGCGCCATCACTTGCCAAGGCTGCCACGTTCCGCAGTTGACCGACGACGGGGTGGTGATCTCGGCGAACTACCTTTTCCTGCACCCGCGCACGCCTTTCGGCCTGCACCAGTTCGCAGGGGCGAACACGTTCATGCTGACGTTGCTGAAGAACAACATCGGCAACCTCCAACTGTTCGCGAACGAGACGCAGTTCGACAGCACCATCAGCCGCACGGAGCGCATGTTGCACAGCGGGCTCGTGCTCGAAGCGAGCATGGCCGCACGGACGGTGGATACCGCCTTCGTGGACGTGAAGCTCCTCAACGCCGCAGGACACAAATTCCCCAGCGGCTATCCTGCCCGGCGCGCCTGGGTGGAACTGCTGCTGACCAACGCCGACGGGGACACTGTTTTCCGCAGCGGAGGTTTGGATGACGCCTATGAGGTGATCGGCCATGATGCGCAGTGGGAGCCGCACTACGACATGATCAACCAGCCCGATCAGGCGCAGATCTATGAGATGGTGATGGGCGATGTGAACGGCGACAAGACCACCGTGCTCGAACGGGCGGCATCGAAACTGAAGGACAACCGTCTCGTGCCGGAACTCTTCACGGCCGAGCACTACACCTACGACACGAGCTACATCGCCAACGTGCCGTCATCGGATATGGACTTCAACCATGATGACCTCGGCGTGGAAGGCAGCGGATCGGACGTGGTCCACTATCATGTGCCCATGAACGGCTATGATGGCCTGGTGAACGTACACGCCCGTGTATGGTACCAGAGCGCACCGCCGAAGTGGATGGAAGAGATGTTCAGCTATAACAGCGATGAGATCGACACCTTCCGCGACATGTATGATGCCGCGGACAACACACCCTTCCTTGTGAAGGAAGCGGACCTCACGGACGTGAGCATGGCCGTCGACAACGTGGAAGAACTGGGTGCGCAAGTGCTCTACGATCCAGCGACCGGAATGATCACCGTGACCGGGCTGGACGAACGGGTGCTCGCGGTGGACGTGTATGATGCTTCGGGACGACTGGTGGCCGGACGCGGTGCGACCAACGGCACGCGCTGGCAACTTCAACTGCCACGCGAGGCCGCGACCTATCTCGTTGCCTTGCGCCTGGCGGAGCGGACGTTGGTGGAACGCGTCGTTGCCTGGCCGTAGGGATCCATAACCGCTTGAGCATACTCCGGCCGCCAATGGATGTGGCGGTCACGCATGCACCCATCCGATACCTTGCGGGCATGCGAAACATCCGACATCTGCCGGTGCTGTTCCTGATGCTGTTGTGCGGAACATTGCGCTCGCAGAACCCCATCATCCAGTCGATCATTGATGCTGTCAGCGTTGATAGCCTGATGCTCGATCTGGAAAAGCTCTCCGGCGAGATCCCCATCGACATCGGCAACGGGCCGGAGGTCATCTTCAGCCGCAACGAAAGCCAGCCCGGCAATGCGCTTGCGGCCGATTGGTTGCAGGCCCGATGCGAGCAGATGGGGCAGACCCCCACGACCGATCTCTTCGACGACACGAACGGAGAGAACATCATCGTGGAATTGATCGGCGCCGTGCATCCGGAGCGGAAAGTGATCATCTGCGGGCACTATGATGCGATGCCCGGCGGGCCGGTCGCCGCTCCGGCGGCCGATGATGATGGGAGCGGGACCGTCGCCGTCCTGGAAGCGCTCAGGGTGCTTTCAGAACACGCGTTCGAGAACTCCATCATATTCGCCATGTGGGATGAAGAGGAACTGGGCAAGCTCGGTAGTATCCACTATGCCAACGGTATCGATACGGGCGAGGTGCAGATCCTGGGCGTGGTGAACATGGACGCCATCAGTTATGACGGTGATGGGGATGGGCTGATGCGCATCCACACCAAGAACATCGCCAACAGCATCGCCTTGAAGGATACCGCTCTCGCGGTGAACCAGACCTATGCCGGCCTCCAGCTGAACGTGGCCGTCAACCTGCCCGGCGCGGTCTATAGCGATCATGCGTCCTTCTGGAACAAAGGGTTGAGCGCCATCCTCATCATCGAGGATTTCGACGATGACGGGAATCCCCATTATCACACGACCACTGACCTGGTAGAGTACATCGACCAACCTTACTTCCAAGGTCTTGCGCGGCTGTCCATTGGCACTGCGGCCACCTTGGCACGCCCCATTCCCGATGGAACGGCGGTAGAGCCGACGATGGCGTCCGAGGAAAGGGACCTGTTCGTCTATCCCAACCCCACTCCCGGCAGGACCGTCGTGCGCATGGCACTGCACGGTATGAACGCTTCCCTGGCACTCTACGATGCCTTCGGTCGTCGGGTGATGGATCTCGCGAACGTCAAAGGTGGGGGGGGCGAACGGACACAAGAGCTCGACCTGAGCTCTCTGGCCCCTGGATCCTACGTACTCCGCCTCACCAACGGAGACCGCGCCGCATCAGTGCCCGTGGTCCGATTGCACTGAAGCGAGAACGGCATCCAGATGGATGCCGTTCCCCTGATGTTCAAGCACGTCAATCCTTCACGAAAAGCCTGACCAAGCTGCGGCCGTTGGGGTCCGTTAGACGCAACAGGTAGCGTCCATGGGTAAGGAGAGAAACGTCGATGACATTGCGTTGACCGGCGATCAGACCCTTGCTGAGATGCAGGCGCCCGTCAACGCTGAAGATCTCCGCGCCCTTCAGTTCACCACCGTCCAGCTTGATGTTCAACTGGCCGCTGGCGGGCACCGGGAATAGCGAAAGGCTGCCGAGCATGGTCTCCTCATGGACCCCGGTGTTGTCCACTACCGTGATCATGCCATGCTGCGTGGCCGAATGGCCCTGCTGTGTGCAGTGGTACATGTAGACACCCGGGATCGTGAACGTGTGCGTGTAGTTCAGATCCTGTTCGGGCTCACCGGAGCTGAAGAACTCCGGATTGTCCGGAAAATCATCCTCCTCCGCGTAGACGTTGTGGGAGCCGCTGAGGCCCTCCCAATGAACGGCGTCGCCCAAGGCGATCACCAGTTCCATCGGATCGTAGTATGGCGGGGTGGTCGATCCGGGGGCGGTACTTCCGCCCGCATCCACTTCCCAGGTCGTTTGGCCCAACGTGCTCAAAGGGACCAGCGCCAGCAGCGTAAAAAGGTTCTTCATCGTAGGACTTTGATGTAAAAGAACACATCCGCGGCGTACGATCGGCGCATGATCGCGACCGAACGGGAATTCCTGCCGTCGTCTGCGGCCAAGGCCGCACCTCAACGACCGTTCATTCCCAGACCCGTGTCGATGTAGTCCAGCACCTTGGTGTACAGATGCACCCGATCCTTGCCGCGCACATTGTGCCCGTGCCCGGGGTACTCGAAGAAATCCAGCTGCACGTTCTTCTCCACGGCGTTCTTCAGGAAGGTGTAGCTGTGCTCGGGCAGCACAGTGTCATCCATGCCTCCAGTGATCACCAGCAGCTTGCCGCGCAGTCCGTCCGCTTTGTCGGTGTGCTTGGTGAGCGCATACCCTTCCGGGTTCTCCTTGGGCGTGTCCATGTAGCGCTCGGTGTACATCACCTCATACAGGTCCCAATCCATCACCGGCCCGCCCGCAACAGCCACCTTGAACGTCCCCGGGGAGCGCAACATCAGCGCCGTGGTCACATGCCCGCCGAAGCTCCAGCCATGTACGGCCATCCGTTCGGTATCCACATACGGCAGGCTCTTCAGAAAGTCCACGCCGCGAAGCTGGTCCTTCGTTTCCGTTACACCGAGCTGCCGATAGACGGCCTGTTCGAACGCCCTGCCCCGGTTCTCACTTCCGTGGCCATCCACGGTGAAGACGATATAGCCGCGTTGGGCCGCGTACATCATCCACAAGGAGGCCCCCCCGAGGAAGGAGTTCGTCACGAGTTGAACGTGAGGTCCGTTGTAGACATAGACGAGCACAGGGTACTTCCGGCGACTGTCGAAATCCTTCGGCTTGACCAGCCGGCCGTTCAGCAGGTCACCGTTCTCCCCGAGCACGCGTACGAACTCGACCGTTCCGGCCTTCATCTGCGCCAAGGGGTCCTGGCTGTTCACCAGTGTTTTCAGCACCGTGCCCTTGGCCGCGTCGATGATCTCCGTGCGCCCGGGAACGCTCAGGCTGCTCCATGTGTCGATGATGAAACGGCCGCCCGCACCGAGCTGCCCGCTGTGCGTGCCGGACCCCTTCGTCAGCCGCATCGATTTGCCGCTTCCGAGTTCAACCCGATAGATGTGCGTATCCATCGCGCCGCTCGGCGTCTTCGGATCGATCACGTCCGTGCCCTCCACGAAGACCACCGACTCCTTCTCGTCGAAACCAATGATGTTCTTCACCACCCACGCGCCCTTGGTGAGCTGGCGGATCAGGCCCTTGTTCGTGTCGTAGAGGTACAGGTGCAGGAATCCGTCCTGCTGGCTCCAGTGGATGAACGTGGTCGGTGCGCGCTTCAGGAAGGTGAGCGGGTGCTGCGGTTCGAGCCATTTCTTGTCCTCTTCTTCGAGCACGGTCTTCATCGCCTCCCCGGTGGAAGCATCGTACTGCACCACGCGCAGTTTGTCCGTCGGGCGGTTCAGGTGGATGATGAACACGTACTTGCCCGTCGGGTCCCAGCAGATGTTCGTCAGGTAGTCATCCGGAGCACCGCTGGTCTTCATGAAGGTCGTGCGGTTGCTCGCGACATCGAACACCCCCAGCTTCACCTGGTGGCTGGTCTGCCCGGCCATCGGATAGCGGATCTTCTTGAAAGTGCTGGGCTGCGTGCTGATGTCCTCCAATGAATAGGGCGTCACCATGCTCTCGTCCATCCGGTAGAAAGCGAGTTTCTCACCGGTGGGGCTCCAGAACGTTCCCTTGGTGATGCCATACTCCTCGCGATGTACACTGCGGCCGTTCGCGATGCCGTCAGCGCCGTCGGACGTGATGCGCATGTTCTCCATGGAAGCCGGTGAACGCATGTACAGGTCCTCGCCCAAGGTGAATGCGACCTGATGCCGGGTGGCTTCCATGTCGGTGCGCTCCGCCTTCGCATCCAATGACATCCGCTCGGACAAGGTCGCCTTGCTCACGGTGTATACATGGATCTTGTCGTTGTGTTCGAAGGAGAACACGTCCGCTGTTTCCCAAGTGATGTCCGGAATGCCTTTCAATGCGGCCTCTTTTCCGAAGTGCGTATTGAGCTTCTCCAACTCCACGATCGGGAGGTCCGCCATCCTGCCGGTGCCACCGCGCACAAGCGTGTTGTCCTTCACGTAGGAATACTGTTCCGTGCCCGGTATCCATTGGAGTCCTTCTACATGCTCGGGGCGATAATCACTGTACGCCTTGGTGATGGCGTCCTTCAGCGTCAGCTCTTTGAGCTTCTCTTGTGCCGGCGAAACGAGGGTGGCTGTCGCCAGCGCGACGAGCAGGAGGTTGCGCAACATGGTCGGGGTTCTGGAAGCCGCGAATATCGCGAGCCCGCCGTCAGCAGGCGAAGCCCGTGCCGGGATGAACGGTGCTAAACGATGTTCACCTCCCGTTCCAGCTCCACGCCGAACCGGTCCCGCACGCTCTCCAGCACGCGGGTACTGAGGTCGAAGAGCTGGCTTCCCGTGGCCCCGCCATGGTTCACCAGCACGAGCGCTTGGTCCTTGTGAACGCCGTAGCCATTTTCCCGGAAGCCTTTCCACCCGGCCTTTTCGATCAGCTGGCCTGCGGCGAGCTTCACCAGGCCATCAGCGCCGGGGAAGGTCACCAGGTCGGGCAGCACGGCCTTGATCCGATCGACATCCGACATGGGCACGGATGGGTTCTTGAAGAAGCTGCCCGCGTTACCGAGCACCTTGAAGTCGGGCAATTTGCTGCTCCGGATGGCGATCACCGCATCGCTCACATCGCGGATCGTGGGGGAGGTGATGCCGCGTTTCTCCAGCTCGCCTTTGATGCTGCCATAGCCCACGTTCACCTGCGGGTGCTTGCTGAGCGTGAAGGCCACGCGCATGATCACGAAGCGGTCCTTGCCCTCCCGCTTGAAGAAACTCTCGCGGTAACCGAAGCGGCATTCGGCCTTGTTGAAGCGCAGCACTTCGCCGTCACTGATGCGGAGCGCTTCCAGGTGATCGAAGGTGTCTTTCAGCTCAGCGCCGTACGCACCGATGTTCTGCATCGGCCCAGCACCCACACGGCCCGGAATGAGCGACATGTTCTCCAAGCCGCCCCAGCCTTGGGCAACGGTATGCATCACCAGGTCATGCCACACGACGCCGGCCCCTGCCCGCACGGTCACCCGTTCGTCGTCTTCCGTCAACACTTCGATGCCGGCCACATCGTTGCGCAGTACCACGCCCGGCCAATCCCGCGTGAACAGCATGTTGCTGCCACCGCCCAGGATCAACCGATCCAGCCCGCTCAGTTCCGGGTTGGCCAGCAGCGTGCGCAGCCCCGCATCCGAGGTGAATCCGGCCAAGGCGGCTGCCCGCACCGATACACCGAAGGTGTTGTAGGGCTTCAGGTCCGCGTCGCGCTGGATGGTCATGTGGTGCAAGTTTACTGGTGGGCCACCCGTTACTTTGATCCCGATGCCCCAGCCGCGCCAACGCGCCATTGTTAGTGTCACCAACGACCTGGTGACGGACAATCGCGTCCACCGCACATGCATGGCATTGGTGGGGCTCGGGTATGAGGTGCTGCTCGTTGGCCGGGTCCTTCCCAAGAGCGCAACGCTGGAAAGGCCCTATCGCACGAAGCGGATGCGCCTGCTCTTCAACAAGGGGCCGCTGTTCTATGCGGAGTACAACCTGCGGCTGTTCTTCTTCCTGTTCTTCGCGCGAGGCGAACTGTTGGTGGCGAACGACCTCGATACGCTCCTGGCCAACTATCTGGCCCGGCGGGGCCGGAAACTCGTGTACGACTCGCATGAGTTCTACACCGAAGTGCCCGAACTGACGGCACGGCCCGCGGTGCGGCGTATCTGGCTGGCCATCGAGAAGTGGATCTTCCCCAGACTGCAGAACGTCATCACGGTGAATCAGAGCATCGCGGATGCCTACAAGGAGCGCTATGGATCTGATGTCCACGTTGTGCGGAACATCCCCATCAAGCGGAAATTGGCTGACCCACCTTCTCGTGGATCGCTCGGATTGCCAAGGGATACGACGGTCCTGATCCTTCAAGGTGCCGGGATCAACAGGGATCGTGGTGTCGAGGAGCTCATCAAGGCGATGGTCTACCTGCCGGAGTGCTTTTTGGTGCTCATCGGTGGCGGTGACCTCTGGTCAAGCCTGGGTGGCCTGGCGATCCATGCGGGGGTCGAGGATCGTGTCAGATTGATCGACCGCCTGCCTTATGAGCGCATGATGGACTACACCCGGAATGCCGATCTGGGCCTCACGCTGGACAAGGACACCAACCTGAACTACCGCTTCAGCCTGCCCAACAAGCTGTTCGATTACCTGAACGCGGGCATTCCCGTGTTGGCCACGGACCTGCCCGAAGTGGCGGCCATCGTCCGGAAGTTCGACGCGGGCATCGTTATTCCCACGGCGGACCCGGCCTCGATCGCGAGGGAAGTCAAGGCGTTCTTCGCTGACGAGGGTCACGTTCTGCGCACAAGGGCCAACGCTACTTTCGCCGCCCGCGAATTGGACGGGCAAGTGGAGATGGACAGGCTAGTCGCGGTGCTGAGGAACGCTTGACCGAAAGGCATCTACATATCGTCAGTTTCGATGTCCCTTGGCCCGCCAATTATGGCGGCGTCATCGACGTGTACTACAAGGCCAAGGCCCTGCACGATATCGGCGTGCGTGTACACCTGCATTGCTTCGAATACGGCCGCGCCCGTGCCGTGGAATTGGGACAGGTCTGCGAGACCGTCCATTTCTATGAGCGGCACACCGGGAAGCACCAGCTGCTCAACAGCCTGCCCTACGTGGTGGTGAGCCGCCGGAGCGATGAATTGGTCGATCGGCTGCTCGGGGACGACCATCCGATCATCTTCGAGGGGCTGCACTCGTGCTATCACCTCGGCGATCCGCGCCTTTCCAACCGCAAGCGGTACGTGCGCACCCACAACGTGGAGCATGACTACTATGAGGGCTTGGCCAATGCGGAGCGCGGCACGTTCAAGCGCACCTACTTCGTGAACGAGGCCCGCAAGCTGAAGAAGTTCGAGCCGGTGCTCAGCGAGGCGGACGGCATCTTCACCATCTCGCCGAACGACCAGCGCTATTTCAGCCAGCACTTCCGCAACGCGCGGCAGGTGCCCGCTTTCCACTCCAACGACCGGGTGGATGTGCCCTCGGGCCTCGGAGACTTCTGCTTCTACCACGGTGCGCTGGGCGTACCGGAGAACGACCAGGCCGCGCTCTATCTGGTGCGCGAGGTCTTCAAAGGTCTGCCCATCCCGTTGGTGATCGCGGGAAGTGGTGCGAGCAGCGAACTCAAGAGCGCTGTCGCCAAAAGCAACAACGTGAAACTGCGGGAGCATTTGCCCACGGAAGAGATCACCGCGCTGGTGAAGGCCGCCCAAGTGAACGTGCTGCCCACGTTCCAGGCCACCGGGATCAAGTTGAAGCTGCTGCTATGCCTGTTCGCTGGCCGCCATGTGGTCTGCAACACGCCGATGGTGAAGGACACGGGGCTGGAGGACCTCTGCCACGTGCATGACGATCCGGACCGTATGCGCCTGAGCATACAGGCCTGCATGGCCCAACACTGCGACGGTGCGATGATCGAGAAGCGCACGGCCATCATGGAGCAGCGCTTCAGCAACAAGCGGAACGCGGAGGCGATCGTGAGGGCGCTGCGTTAGGCGGGTCCGGGTCCCGCCGCACAAGGATCAGCGTTTTCATGCGTTCGGCTTGTGCCGAAAGCCATGCGTCGCATACTGCTTATGATCGTCTTCCTCATCTGCACCACGATGTGGAGCTATTGGAAATGGTACGACTACATCGATTTGCATGGTACCTGCTACCTCTCGTTGACCGAAAATCGTCTCGTGCTCAATGAACCTGGCGGTGTCGCGGTCTTCCGCCAAACCGTGCCTGGAACGATAGGTCCAAGGTTGCTCGTTCTACAGCGTCCTATACTGCATGTGAATGGTCATCAGAGCTATTCGGAGGGCTTGATGCTTTACCTCGATGACCCGGACTATTCGGACAGCACAGGGGTCTTCCGAACGGTTCTTGCCGACAATGGTGTCGCACTCTGTGTCCGAGATGCCTCCAGGAACGGGGGATACTCACTCCGCCTGATCGACAGCTTGCCGGAAGAGCTATTGGCGGTTCGTTTTGACGGAACAGACACACTGCATTTCCCGCTGGATCGACAATTGCAGCCCTTTCGCGCCGAGGCACCCGCTATCGCTTGGTGGGCCGAGCCTTGGAAGATCCTGACATCGCCGTAGGTGCGATCCGGTCGAAAGCCGATCTCACATTGCCGCCTGCGCCGTCTTCTCCAGCAGCTTCCCGCCCTCGCACCGCACCACCCGCGCGTTCAACTTCTTCATGTGCGTGTAGTCGTGCGTGGCCATGATCACGCTGCTGCCGAACTGACTGATCGTGAAGAGCAGATCCAGGATCTCCTCCGTGGTGTCGGGGTCCAGGTTGCCCGTGGGTTCGTCGGCCAGGATCAGCTCGGGATGGTTCACCAATGCGCGGGCGATGCTCACGCGCTGTTGCTCACCACCGCTCAGTTCGTGCGGCATCTTGTAGCCTTTGTTCCCGAGGCCCACCTGCTCCAGCACTTCCTGCACCCGCGCCGTGATGTCCTTGCCCGCCTTCCAGCCCGTGCTCTTCATCACGAAGACCAGGTTCTCGTTCACGCTGCGGTCACTGAGCAGCTGGAAGTCCTGGAAGACGATGCCGAGCTTGCGCCGCAGGTACGGCACCTCCTTGCGTTTCAGCTTCCGCAGGTTGAACTCGCACACGTGGCCTTCGCCCTGGGTGAGCGGCAGGTCGCCGTACAGCGTGCGCATCAGGCTGCTCTTGCCGCTGCCCGTGCGCCCGATGAGATAAATGAACTCGCCCTTGCGGACGGTGAAGTCCACGTTGTCGAGGATCAGGTTCTCGCGCTGGAAGATGCGCGCGGCGTTCAGTTCGATGATGGGGGCGGGGGCGGACACGGTCAGGGTATTCTACGGGGATCCCACAAAGGAAAAAATTCGGAAGGCCGATCGGCGTTCTATATGGCACGATGATGGTTCCCGCGCCAACACCTCCGCGTGGATAAGTGCGCCCCTGGCGCACCGACCCCCGCGACACGTCCCGGCAACTTTGATCCCGTGATGATCCACCTTCCCCAAGCCGCGTCCATGCGCGTGACCGCCGCCTTTTGTGCGCTGCTGGCCACCTCCGTGTTCGCCCAGCGCCCGGCGCACTTCGAGCACGCTGATGCGGACTTCACGCATGCCCACGAACTGTTCGACATGGCCAAGTTCGGCGCGGCGCAGTACGAGATGGACCGGGTACGCGACCGCATACGTGATCCGCAGGACCCGACCCGCACC
>JAGODO010000288.1 GCA_017998165.1 Flavobacteriales bacterium
CATCAGGGATGGAATCCCCGTTGAGCACGGAATAGAGGCTGTCCCGCCATGGGGGTGACCATGTGGGATACATAAAGGCATGATATGGCCGATCCTGCGAAGTGCAGTAGTTGTTTTCGTCATTGATCGCACCCAGACGATGTCCGGTACCATGCCACCATGTGGTCCACTCTGTAAAATCGAACGGATCGATGACCGCCATGAACATGCTTGTGTTCAGCCCCAAGCAACCGGGGCTGCCCTCTTGGGTGACCAGGTCCTTGGTCCACTTGCATACCGTTGTCGAATTGCCTTGTACGACCGCACCGATGTTCCTCGCGCCGGTGTAGAAGGTGAAATCCCGTTCCGGCCGGCGGTGCAGCAGGTTCTCGAAGCTGTTGTTGGCCGAGGTATCCTTGAACTGCATGTGGTGGGCCTGGCCCCAGCCTTTGCGACCGGGGATGTACTGGAAAGAGAATTCCTTCCAGTCGTAGCCGTCGTTGCCCGCGCTGTCCACGCTGCAGCGCCAGAAATAGACGAGGCTGTCCTGTTGCGTGTTCAAGGAATAGATGGACGGTGGCTGCCAGCTCACCACACCGCCCGGAGCGTTCACATGCCCCTCCTGCATCATCGGGCTGTCGTAGGTATCGATCGTATCGATCTGGAAGACGTAGCTCCGCATGGGAGCGAACGGGTCCCCGGTGCTCGCCTGCAGCGTTGGCGCGGGGTCGAGCGTGATGGCGAAGTTGAACGGATCCACCGGGATCAGATCGCCGCTGGTGATGAGGAAGTTCTTGGTGACCTCGTTGTTGGTGAGGTCTTCGGTCTCGTCGACCACACCGGGGTCCAGCAGCTCGCGGTCCACCCGCACCGTCACCGTATTGAGCCCAGCCCCACCACTGTCCGCCAGCACGGGCAAGGTGAATGTCACCGTATCCTCATAGGTGTTCAGGTCCATCTGCTGGGTCACGGGATCGAACGGGGTGTTCTGGCCGATCTGGCGCACAACGGCTACCGGGAATTCGGGACAACGACAGGCGTTGGCCAGATTGCGCACCACGGCCCGCACCTCGAAGCTGTCGACGTCGGCCGTGACCGGTTCCGGTGAGAGGCGCACATCGGAGGATGTGATCTCCATGTCCGGCTGGAGCGGAGAGTTCATCTTGAGTGTCGGGTCACCGTGGAGCGTGAACTGTTGCACGGTCGCGTCCGTGGTGATATCGCTCCAATCGGCGAAAAGCGCGACGGAATCCATGTACTGGATGTGCCGGCCGATGCTGGCTCCGTAATGCTTGCGGCTGAAGCTCGTGTAGAAGTTGGAGGTCATGCCCCACAGCGGAGTGCTCACTCCCAGGTCGTTGGAGGCGAGGAAGGCGATGGCGCCGGCGCCGGCGGGCAGCACGAACTGCTCGCTTCCGCTGCTCGATGAGGGCAGGTGGATGTTGCCGGTGTAACAGGAGTTGCCGATCATGAACGGATAGCGCCCGTTCCACTGGTAGTTCCCCGGTTGGTCGATGCTGATGTCGAACCCACCGCCGCTGGCGTGGGCGAAGAAGGTCATCAGCGTCACGCCTTCCTCGACCAGGTCATACACGCTGTCCGCTGAGGCCTGAGAGATGAGGTCGTCCGGATTCTTGACGAATTGGGTGACCCGCCCGGCGAAACAGGTGTCCTCGGCGATCAGCCGGAAGTTGTTGAGGGCGCCTTGGAAAAGAAGGACCTCGTTGTCATTGAACCCGCCCCGGAAGTGCAGGATGTTCTTCATCCAAGCGGCGGGAACGGACTGCTGTTGCTCCAGTTCCTGCACCTTGTTCTTGTAATCGATCACCTGCGAGTCGGTTTGCGCGGCCAGCCTGCCCACGGGGATCGACTGGTCCCAGTCATTGCCCGAGAGCCCCATGGTGATGAGCGCGTCGCTGGGGGGATAACCGAAGGAGGGTACCAAGCAGAGTTTGCGCGCCGTGGAATCCCCGGGCCACATGCTGCGATAGCCGCTCAGGTCGTTGAACCCTTGTCGGGCCGCCTGGGTGCCTTTGCCGATGATGAACAGGCCCTGTGGCTTTGTATCGAAACGGTCCAGCAGGTTCTTCGCGAAGCGGCGGATGGCCACCGGATGCCGCAGGATGCCACCGCCGAACTGCTGGTACAGTTCCATCACGTCCGCGACCACGGTGTTGTAGTGGTTGCTGGGGCTCGATTCGCGGTACTGCGCGTACTGCAGCGCCCCGTTCATGAGCTTCGGGTGGGTGACGATGATCAGCGCGCTGTCCGTGTTCAACGCACCGTAGTCGGTGAAGAAGCCGTCACCGTTCACCTGGTACAGGCTGTCCACCATGCGGATGGTGCCGGTGCTGCTCATGTACGCGAACGTGGTGTCGCTCGACTGGTCGAAGGGCAATCGGCAATTCTTCCAGCCACCGTTGGCCAGTTCCGTGGTGATGCGCCGCACCGTATCGCCGAAGACATAGATCACCGGATCCCAGTTCGTGTAGAACTGCATGCGGATGTCCTGCCCATCGTTGGGGAACTTCATGCGGTGGGACTGCGTGGGGAAGGTGCCGTCACCGATCAGGTGCGGGTACTCGGCGCGCAGGTAGGAAAGGGACTGCAGGTCCGGATAGTCCGGGGGCAGATCCGGATAAATATCATCCAGATCATGGACGAGCTTGAAGGTCGTGGGCACCCACGGGTTCGCATACCCGCCTGCGGGAATGCTCACCTGCAACTTGATGGTCTTCTCCGCCTTCCAGATGGTGTCGATGACCTGGTTGAAGGCCCCCGTGCCGGCCGAGAAGCGCAGGTGGTGATCATCGTGCTGGAGCAGACTGGCCGAGTTCGCGCCCAGGATGATGGCGGAGAGCTTGAGCGGTGGTGCGGCCGGATCGATCCATGGCCACGGCAGTTGCAGGTCCTCCACCACGGTCAGGTCGAGGTTGTTGGTCCCGTAATCGTTGAACGAGAACCCTTCGCCCTCGCTCATGTAGGAGGTCGTGGTGCCCAGGTAGTCGCGCTTGCCGCGCTTGTAGGTGACTGGCCAAGTGGGCGACAGCGTGGATTCCGCCCAGTACCACTCCTCGATATCCGGTAGGCTGGCCCAGTCGCCGGGTCCCTCGTACAGGACGCGCTCGCTCTCGGCGGCATTGCCGATGGTGAGAAAGAACTGCATGCTGTCGCCGATGGCCGAGTAGTACGGGTTGTTGATGTGCGCCGGGTCATCCCACAAGGCGGTATCGAGCCAAGCGTCGTTCTTCGGCGCGTAGAACTCGATGAAGTCCGTGCCATTGAACACGTTGTCGGAATCGCCCGGGAAGCAGATGGGCACTTGGTGCTCGCGTCCCCATACCTGGATCGTTTGTGCGTCAGTGGAGGCGACGGGGAATCCGGCGTTGGCGAGGGTGGCGCTGTCGATGCGCCAGAACCCGTCGATGGGATCGGGCCAGGCGACCTGTGTCGTGCCCACCCAGAAGGCCCAGTAGCGCTGGTCGTAGTTGATCCATTCGTTGCCGTAGGTCTGCTGGGCCGTTGCCCAGCAGGCGGAGACCGCCAAAAGCACCGAGAGTACGAGTCGCCTCATGTCGCCTTCGGTTTGTAGAGATCGAATCGGAGCGAGAACACGTTCGAGTAAAGCGCGACGCCCGTTGTACCGATGTTCGTGAGCGCGTAGTCCAATACCACGCTCTTGATCTTCAGGCCGACACCGATGTTCGGTTGGAAGTCGAACGCTTCCTGTCCGTCGATCTCCGTGACGTATTGCATGTTGTTCACTCCGCCGCGTACGAAGACGACGCCCGCGTATCCCAGTTCCAGGCCGAAGCGCGGATCGGCGCTCCAGAGATCCGTGGCGAGCACGGTGTTCCGCTTGCCATCGAAGGTGTTCTCCAGATCGAGCGAGGCGATCAGGCCCAGCTTGCTGGTGATCTTCACTTCGCGCGCCACGCCGAGCACGAGCCTGGGCAAGGTGACCTCCACGCCGTTGGTCGGGATCTCGTTGCCCGTCTGGGCGAAGACGTCCAGAGTGCGCTGATCCAATGTGTAGCTCCAGGCATTGAAGGTGCTGGTGACGTCGCGGGCCATGGCGCTCAACCGCCAGCTGCCTTTGTCATACTGCGCCCCCGCATCCAGGCCGAAGCCCCAAGCCTTGGCGAAGGGACCCACTTTGCGGTAGATGATCTTGGCGTTCGCGCCCACTCGCAGGCCCGGGATCTTCAGCTTGCGGGCATAGCTGATGAGGAATGCATGGTCCGCTGCAGTGAATGTGGTGATGCGGTCGTAGTCCAGATTGCCGTTGTTGTCGATCAGGTCCGTGGTGTTGGGGATGTTGTCCACCCCGAATCGGATCACCGAGAAGCTGATGGCGCTGGTGGTATCGATGCGCTTGCCGATGCCGATGTAGTCGTACTTGGCGATGCCGGCGAAGTACTCGCTGTGCATGGCGCCTACCTGGAGGTCGCCCCGGATGCCCATGAGGCCCGCCGGATTCCAGTAGCCGCTGGTCACGTCGTTCACGGCAGCGCTGTAAGCGTAGCCCATGCCGAGCGCCCGCGCCCCCACGCCGATGGCGAGGAACTCGTTGCTGTACTTCGGCGCATCCTGTGCTTGGACATCGCCCACGGCGGACGCCAAGGCCGATGCGATCAGCGCGCACTTCACTCCCTTCGATCCAATGGTCTTCATTCTTCTGCGTATTGACGCATCATCTAACAGAGGGTGGCCTCCCTTATTGCGTCGAATTTATCCCAACTTCGCGCGCCCCGACGCCTGTCGGCGACTTGGCGCTCAACCGATTGGCCCGCTTCCCGCGCATTCCTGACCTGCTAACCACGGCGAACCTAGCCTGCGGGGTGGCCTCCATCCT
>JAGODO010000289.1 GCA_017998165.1 Flavobacteriales bacterium
GACAGCCGTCGTTGGTCCACGCCGGGTCCGTGAACTCTTCGGATCCACTCGTTCCCAGCAACCCGTCCGTACCGCCGGTCCCGTCCATGGTGTTTTGGCCACTGCCCTCCCCCAATTCCCAATAGCCCACCAATCCCGCCGTGGTGCCGGGGATGCTGTAGTCCTTGTCAGCGATTATCTCCACCTGCGAGCGCACGTGGTCCCACAGGCGCACTTGGGAGATGTTGCCGTTGAAGGGCTGCGGATCCGGAACGTCGTTACCGATGATCATGCTCGGGGCGGTGGTAGCGGCGCTCGGACTCCCCTGAAGGACCTTGGAACCGATGAGCTCCCCGTCCACATAGAACCGGAGGCTGTCCGCGCCCTTGCTCACCGCGACATGATGGCAAGTGCCGTCCAGCAAGCTTGCATTGTAGGAGCCATTGTCGATCAGGATGTAGTTCAAGCCATCGAGCTGCATGCAGAGCATCTTGTGGCTGGACCCGCCCCAGAGGCCATGGAAGCCGAACATGAAGCCGTTGTCGATCATATCCCGGTTGGACAGGATCCGCGGATGGTTCACCTGGTCGGCTTCAACCCCGCGCACCCACGCCTCCACGGTGAAGGGGCCAGTAGCGATGGAATTCAAGACCCCGTTCGCCATCGTCACCTGGTCATCCTGTCCGTCAAAAAGCAGGCAGTGGGATTGGGCGCGAACGGAGAAGACGCAAAGAGCAAGGAAATGCAGGCAGTACCGACGGATCATGGACAGTGCGTTTGATAGTTGTGTTGACGCAGGCGGTGAAGATCGGTTGCGTCAACGTGGGGAAATGACGGGGTGGCCTATCTTGTCCTCTGCCGGGTGACGCTCTTCGCGTCAGTGACGACCGGAGCCGAACAGTCGACCCATGAAAAATGACCTTTCCGCATGATGCGATCGCTTCCGTCCTTCGCGAAGTGAATGCCCAGGATCCCGCGCCAGCCGAGGCGCACATCGAAACCGAAATGGCGGCGCTCGCCGCGCGCTTCGTGAACAGCACGAATCGCCACGTTTTCCTCACGGGAAAAGCCGGCACCGGCAAGACCACCTTCCTGCACAAGCTGGCCGCCAGCACGCACAAACGGTACGTGATACTCGCTCCCACGGGCATCGCCGCGCTCAACGCGAAGGGCGTCACCATCCACAGCCAGTTCCTGCTGCCTTTCGGCTCTTTCGTTCCCGAGAAGCAACTGCCGGACGACGTGGGTGCATATGGCGCCTTCCATGATCAGGACACACTCACGCGGCGGCACCCGCTGAACGCCATCCGCCGGCACGTGCTGCGCGAAGTGGACCTGCTGATCATCGATGAGGTGAGCATGTTGCGCGCGGACCTGCTGGACGCGATCGACTTCCGCATGCGCGCGGTGCGCCAGAACCGCTATCAGAGTTTCGGAGGAGCGCAGGTGCTCCTGATCGGAGACCTCTACCAGTTGCCGCCGGTAGTGAAAGATGATGAGCTGCGCGTGCTGCAACGCTGGTACCGCAGCCCGCACTTCTTCGAGAGCAGGGTGATGCGCGAGCACGGGTACGCGCACATCGAGCTCGACCGCATCTTCCGCCAGCAGGACGGCGATTTCATCCACATCCTGAACAACCTGCGCAACAACACGGTGACGCCCGAGGACGTGACCGAGCTGAACAAGCACTACCGTCCGGAGATCAGCGCCAAGGACAGTGACGGGGTGATCACCCTCACCACGCACAACTACAAGGCCGACGACCTGAACCAGCGCGCGCTCGCACAGCTACCGGGCCGTTCGCAGACCTACACGGCGGAAGTGGAGAGCGACTTCCCGCAGAGCATGTATCCGGTGCTGGAGAAGATCGAGCTGAAGGAAGGCGCGCAGATCATGTTCGTGAAGAACGACATCGAGAAGGCGTACTTCAACGGGAAACTCGCCCGTGTGGAGAAACTGGAGGCGGATGGGATCACCGTGCGCATGTACGATGGCGTGGGCGAAACGCTTTCGTCCGGCACCTACAAGCTGAAGCGTGAGCGTTGGGAGAACAAGCGCTATTCGGTACACCCCACCACGAAGGAGCAGAAGGAGGAAGTGCTCGGCGTGTTCGAGCAGTACCCGATCAAGCTCGCGTGGGCGATCACCGTACACAAGAGCCAGGGCCTCACGTTCACCAAGGCCATCATCGACGTGGGCTCCGCTTTCGCGCCAGGACAGGTCTACGTGGCACTCTCGCGTTTACGCTCACTTGGTGGCCTGATCCTGCGCACGCGTATCGACCCCTCGGTGGTGAGCAGCGACAAGGAGGTCGTGGCCTTCACCGAACGCGGCGCGCAACAGGAGCCGCTGCCCCAGCAACTGCGGGCGCAGCAGCGCGAATACCTGCAACTCCTGCTCGCGGGCACTTTTGACTTCGGCGACCTGCAACGCAAGATCGACTACACGCAGAAGGACCATCCGGAGACCGCGCAGTTCGAGGATGACAGCATGAAGACGGCGCTACAGGTGCTCCGCGAAACGCTGCGCGCCGAAGAGGAGAACACGCAGAAGTTCCGGGGCCAGTTGCTGCGCCTGATGCTGGAGGACAAACGCGCCGAGCTGCTGATGCGCATCACGAAAGGCGGCACGTACTACGGGGATCTCCTGCAGACGCGGATGAAAGCCCTTTTCCAGCATATGGCGCAGGCCGAGATGCTGAGCAGGACCAAGGAGTACGTGTCAGCGCTGAAGGAGATCGACGGCATGCTGATGAAGAAGATCGCCATGATCGCCAAGGTCGGCTACCTCACCACCTGCATCCTGAACGGGGAGGAAGTGAAGAAGCGGCCTGAACTGGAAAGCGAGCTGACCAACAAGCGTGTGGCGATGGTGACCGAAGCGCGCGCTTGGGCGGAAGAGCACCGGCCGAAAGCGAGCGGAAAGTCAGGCCGGACAAGAAAACGGCGATCGGAGGACGCTGAGGTCGCCGATGGCACCCGTAGCGCTGACCCACCGGGCCGACAAAAAAAAGGTGCCACCTACGAGACGACCTACGCCCTGGTGAAAGCGGGCTTCAGCCTGGAACAGATCGCCGCGGAGCGCAGCATGGCGAAGAGCACGATCGAAGGGCACTTCGCGCGCGGCATCGCGGAAGGCGTGCTGGAGATCGACGGCCTGATACCCGCCGAAGAACGTGACCTCATCGCCGACTGGATGCGCGAGAACCCGACGGAAGGCCTCAACGGCGCGCAGAAGCACTTCGAAGGGCGCTTCGGCTACGGCCAGTTGCGCATGGTGCAGGCGTGGGTGAAACAAGAGGCCTGATCACAACGACGGCTCATTGTAGGAGCGCAGCAACTCCCCGATGGCGGCGAAACTGCTCGGTTCGAACTTGAGCTCCGTGCGTTCCCCCGGCACCACGGGCTGTTGGCACACGTGCGGCCTTCCGTCGATCACCGTATAGGAGAAGATCACGGCCGGCTGCTTCTTGTCGACAACCGGCGACACCCAGGTGCCGGTGGTCCGGCGCTCCATGCTCAGCACGCAACGCAGATCCGTGAACACGAGGAAGGTCTCGGTCTCCGACGGGGCACGGCCCTGGGCGACTACCTGGTGCTTCTCCGCGACCGGTACGTCGTAGAACCGATCGCAATTGATCCAACCCAGTTGGGAGCTTTGGAACACGTAGCTGCGAAGGCCGCCCATGTCCCCGGTCCCGTTCATATCGGAGCTGGTGACATAGGACTCGTAGCTGCTGTCCCGTTGCACCTGCCACACGGTCATCAGTGAATCGACCAGTTGCTGGCGCGAAGCGGACCGGATCCCCGCCGTCTCTGCGGCCGGCCCGTACACATGGATGAGCCAAGCGGCGTACTCGGCCTTCTTCTGCTCGTCCCAAGCCTGTTTGCGCACCCGATAGCGTTCCAGACGCGCAGGATGCTCGGCCAGTTCCACTTCGAAGCGGGCAACATGGAACGCATGCTTTTCCATGCGTTTCCCGTAGGCGGCGATGGCCTTGTCGTATCGGGCTTGAGCCTGTTCTATGGCGCGTCCTCGGCGCAGGAATCCGAAGAGGCTCTTTTGGGGCCGGTAACTCTCCCGCCGAGGCGATAGAGGTGCCTTGCGCAACACGGGGATGCTTGGCTTCATCGGCATGCCCTTCTTGCTTTCGTGGTACACCGGCAGGCTGCGCGTTTCATCCGGCACGTACGGTTCCTGAGGTTCCACCCAGCTTCCGACCGTCGTCAAAGGCCTGCCCGTGGTGGTCCAGTCAGCGCCATCCGCGCTCAGGAAAAGCTCCATGCCATCCTGTATCGTCCCCGCTGGAACAGACACGTCCATGGGGGAATCGGGCTTCAGCCGCAGTTCGCGTCCGCTTGCATCACGGGCGCTCACCTTCAGCATTCCGCCGGTCTCCAGCATGCGTTCGCCGCTGCGGGTGCTGAGGCGGTGAGCGATGAATGCCTGATGGCCCAGCGCCTCCGTCAATTCCACCGTGATCGGACCCTGCACCCGGTTCCCGCTCGCGTCCAGGAAGGAGTTCGCGGCGAAGTCCAATTCGACACCGGCGGTACCCTTCACCGTATTGGCCCGGCCCGCATCAATGGTGAAGCGCTGAACGCTGCCTTCCTGCAAGGCGGAACGGAGCTCGGCCGTGCCACTGAAAAAGCGCTGGTCGAAAACGATGGACACCCGACGGTTCTGCGCCATACCCTCATCCTGGGAGTTCGGACGGATCGGCGTCGACTCGCCGCTGTGGGCAACATGCACGACATCAGCGGGAATGCCGCGGTCCAGCAGGTATCTCATCACCGCAAGGGCACGCGCCTCGGACAGCCGGTTGTTGTA
>JAGODO010000290.1 GCA_017998165.1 Flavobacteriales bacterium
CCATGGGGAGAACCATCCCATCGCGGACAACAAGAGCGGCGATGGGCGGGCCAAGAACCGCCGCGTGGAATTCCGCCTCGTGATGCGCGAGGACCAGGCCTACACGAAGCCCTGACCGGGTAACCCGTCGACCGGGCATCGGTCCCTAGCTTTCGGGCGTCTTCACCCGGATGCCCCTGCGCTCAGCGTTCCCGCTCATCTGCCTTTGCACCGCCTCGGCCGCGTTCGGCCAGTCGCGACCCGCGTTCGTGGAGAACCGCGGACAATGGCCGGAAGCGGTGACTTTTAAAGCCGATGTGCCCAGCGCGACGATCTGGTGTGAACAGGCCGCGATCCTCATCGACCGCTTCGACGGGTCAGCCATTGCCCACGCTCATGAGGCTCCTGGATCGAACGGCAACCCGGTGGTCCATCACCATGCGGTGAGGCTGCGCTTCCTGGACGCGGATGTGCCCAAGGCCAATGAAGGCCTGGGGGTGCAGCGGGGATCCTACAACTATTTCCTCGGCAAGGATCCGGCGCGTTGGGCCCATGATGCGCATGCGTTCTCCGCCATCACGCAGCACGCCATTTATCCTGGCGTTGACCTGCGCATACGTTCGGCTGAAGAAGGTCTGAAATATGACCTGCTGCTGGCGGCGGGAGCCGATGTCACCCGCATCGCCTTCGTATACGACGGAGCCGATGCGATCGGGCTCACGGATGGCCGGATCCACATCCGGACGTCGCTGGGCACGATCACCGAGCATATCCCCATGGCTTACCAGGAGATCGGCGGGCAGCGCATCCCGGTGGAGTGCCGCTATTCCCTCGATGGAGGTGCGTTCCGGTTCGTGCTCGGTCCTTACGCCAAAGACGCACCACTGGTGATCGATCCCACACTCTCCTTCAGCACGTTCAGCGGCTCCACGAGCGACAACTTCGGGTACACGGCGACCTACGACCGGGACGGCTTCCTGTATTCCGGAAGCTCCGCTTTCGGACAGGGTTATCCGACCACCACCGGCGCCTACCAGACCACGCATGCCGGCGGGCAGGGGCTCGGGGACGGCATCGACGTGGCATTGACCAAATTCGACACCACCGGACAGTACCTGATATGGAGCACGTTTCTGGGCGGCGCCGGCGATGAACTCCCCCACAGCCTGATCGTGAACGACGCCAATGAACTCTTCGTGTACGGCACCACGAGTTCCCTGGACTTCCCCGTGAGCGACGACGCTTATGATGAGGTCTACAATGGCGGAACGACGGTGAACATGAGCGGACTGGGGGCCAACTATGTGAACGGCTCGGACATGTTCCTCGCGCGACTGGGCGCCGACGGCTCCGATCTGCTGGCGAGCACGTACATCGGTGGCGCGGGCAACGACGGGTTGAACACCGCTACCGGTCTGAAATTCAACTATGCCGATGAGATCCGCGGCGAAGTGCTGTTGGACGACAATGACAATGTCTTCGTGGCGAGTTGCACGGCTTCCGCGAATTTCCCCACCACCACGAACGCGCTACAGCCCACCTCCGGCGGTGGCACGCACGATGCGGTCGTCTTCAAGATGGACGCCGCGCTCACCACCCTTTTCTGGAGCACCTACTTCGGCGGCAGCCAGGCCGATGCGGCCTACGCCGTGGAACTCGATGATGAAGGCCGCGTCTACATCAGCGGGGGCACCCGGAGCACGGATCTCGACCTGCCCTCCGGCGCTTATCAAGCGGCCTTCCAAGGTGGCAATGCGGATGCGTTCGTGGCGGAACTGACGCCGGACGGCAGCGCATTGACCGCAGGGACCTACTATGGTTCCAGCGTGTATGACCAGGCCTACTTCGTGGACCTCGACCAGGAGGGCCGCGTCTATCTCTTCGGACAGACCCAGGCGCCTTCCGGTCAACTCATCTTCAACGCGCCGTACAACATCCCGGCCGCCGGGCAGTTCATCGCCAAATTCGACCAGGGCCTGTCCAACGTGATGATGGCCTCACGCTTCGGGCAAGGGGACGGCACACCTGACATCTCACCCACCGCCTTCCTGGTGGACTACTGCGACAAGATCTACATCAGCGGATGGGGCAGCGCCGTGAACGGCGACCTCAGCACAGAGGGACTTCCGATAACGCCCGACGCGTTCCAAAGCACGACCGACAACAACGACTTCTACCTCGCGGTCTTCGACATCAATATGACAGCGCTGTTCTACGGCACCTATTTCGGTGGTCCTTCCAGCCATGAACATGTGGATGGTGGCACCAGCCGCTTCGACCGGCGTGGACGCGTTTACGAGGCCGTTTGTGCGGGATGCGGTCAGCACAGCGATTTCCCGAGCACACCTAACGCGTGGTCGAGCACCAACAACAGCACCAACTGCAACCTCGGGGTCTTCAAATTCGATTTCAACTTCCCGATCGTCGTCGCCGAATTCGATGCGCAGACCGATTGCCTGCCGGCACCTGTCTCGTTCCAGAACAACAGCTACGGCGCGGCCAGCTTTGTCTGGACCTTCGGCGACGGCGATGCCTCGTTCAGCGCCTCACCCACCCACGTCTATGACGGACCAGGCGTATACACCGTGACCCTGGTGGCCACGAACAACGCCGCGTGCAACGTATCCGACACCACCCAGGGACAGGTCGTGGTGCTGGGCAACGAGTCGTACGCGCTGGATGACGTCACCGTTTGTGCCGGGGCCAGCGTGCAGATCGGCCTGCTGCCCATCTCCGATCCCGCGTTCACCTTTCTCTGGGAGCCTCCCCAATTCCTCAGCAGCTCCTCCGTTCCGAATCCGGTGAGTACACCCTCCACCTCCATTTCGTACACCCTGTTCCTGAGCAACGGCATATGCACCGATACGATCACCCAGAACGTGCTGGTGCAGAACGCGGCGATCGATGCGGGGAATGACACCACGTTGTGCGGCTCCAACACGAGCGTGATCTTGACCGCTAACGGCTTCGGCACTACCGACCTGTTCCAGTGGAGCAGCAATAGCGGATTCACGGACACCCTGAATGACACTCCCTCGGACAGCACGGCCACGGTGCAGGTGAATGGCGATGCGGTCTTCTTCGTCCGTCCGCTGGGCAATACCTGCGGAAGCATGGACAGCGTGCATGTGCATGTGGAACTCATCTCCCCCTCGCTTACCGGCGACACACTGACCTGTGCCGAAGGCGTCGCGGAACTGCATGTACTGGGCGCTGATGCGGGCAGCACCTTCCAGTGGTCACCCGACGACCACCTTACAGGGCAAGGCACCGCTGACGTTTCGGTAAGCATCGCCTCCACAGAGACGTTCAGCGTGACCGTTACGTCTCCGGCGGGCTGCACATGGAGTGATGACATCACCGTTCTCGTGTCGTCCATCTTCGGCAGTTCTGTCGGAGCCAGTGTCGATCAGCCGATCGTACTTCCCGGGACCACGGTACAGTTGAGCGCCACGCCCACCACCGGGGTGAACTACTCCTGGTTGCCGGCAGCGGAGGTCAGTGATCCGGATATCCAGAGCCCAACGGCCTTCATCACCCAAACGACCACCTTCTATCTGGTGATATCGGACGGCATCTGCACGCGGAGCGATTCGGTGACGGTGACGGTCTACGAAATGAACTGCGATGAGCCCGACATCTTCATTCCCGATGCGTTCACCCCGAACGGCGATGGCAACAACGATGTCCTCTACGTGCGTGGCCGCTTCATCTCCAGGATGGAACTGAAGATCTTCGACCGCTGGGGAGAGCTGGTCTTCGAGACGACCAGTCCCACCACGGGATGGGATGCGACCTTCAAGGGCAAGCCCGTGGATCCGGCCGTCTTCGTCTACTGGCTGGAAGTGACCTGTGCTGACGGGCAGGAATTCTTCAAGAAGGGGAATGTTACCGTGATACGATGAATACGAGTGGCGAGTGGCGAGTAGTGAGTGGCGAGTGGCAGCTGCACAGGCAGACTCGCCACTCACCACTCACCACTCGCCACTTTGCGAGTTGGCCCAAGGCGCTGACTTTCTTTTTGCTCTGCATCGGCTGGAACAGCGCTCGAACACAGGACATCCACTTCTCCCAGTTCTTCAATACACCCTATGCCGTGTCACCCGCGAACATCGGGCTGTTTGACGGGCAGTACCGCGCGGGTGGCGTCTTCCGCCAGCAATGGCGAAGTGTGACCACGCCCTACCGCACGTTCGGTTTCGGTGGTGACGCGGCGAACCTGGGAGGCGTGACCGGTCTGGGAGCGGGACTCTGGCTCTATGATGATCGTGCCGGGGATTCACGCCTGAACACCTTCCATGTGAGCGTTGGCGCGTCGTGGACGGAAAAGCTCGGCGTGCTCAAAGACCAGAGCATCACGGGCGGATTGCAATTCGGGATCACTTCCTTGAGCATCGACTACGACCGGCTCAGCTTCGATGCGCAATACAACGGTTTCTACTACGACCCTTCGCTCAGCAGCAACGAACAGTTCAATCGTGACGCGTTCACCCATCCGGACGTTCATGCCGGCGTGATCTACCGTTACACACCGTCCAAACGGGAACTGTTGCAAGCGGGCTTCTCCCTGTTCAACATCACCAGGCCGGATGTCGCCTTCAACGGTGAAAGCTCACCGCTCGATGGACGCAGCGCCCTGCATCTCCTCACGCGTTTCCCCGTGAGCGACAAAGTGGACGTGCAACCCATGACGCAGTTCATGGCGCAGGGCAAGTTCCGCGAGTTCATCCTCGGCGGCTCCGTACGCTACATCCTGCAGGACCGCTATACCTACCTGCGCACGCTGCAGGCGGGCCTCTTCTGGCGGGCGCGCGATGCGGGATACATC
>JAGODO010000291.1 GCA_017998165.1 Flavobacteriales bacterium
ATCAGGTGCGTGGCGCTGGCGCTGAGCGCTGCTGCCGAGAGAAGCATCGCCGTGCATGAACGGGAAAGGATATTCGGGAAGCGCATGTGTCAATGGATGATGATGTTCCGCGCCCAGGTCTGCTTCGCGCCGATCACATGAAGCACGTAATTGCCCGCGGGGTGGTCCGCGACATCGAACCAGATGGTGGCTGCGGAGCCCGGAACCGTCCGTTGCTCGATCGTCCGGCCCAGGATGTCGCGCAGGATCACCGTGCGCGACGCGTCGGCGCTCGTGGCCAGATCGACGGCCAATCGGTCATCGGCCGGCTGAGGACGGATACTGAGGATGGCAGTGCCGATCTCTTCGACGCTCACGAGCGAGCAGTTCCAGGTGAGCACGAATCCGGCGCTGTTCGGCGGTGGGCCGCCACCGCCTTGCTGCTCCTGGCGCAGCGTGATGCTCGGGCCGCTGGAGGTGATCACGCCGCCATTCGGCAGCGCTCCGAGCCCGTTGCCTTGGTACTGTCCGATCAACGGGCTCGTCACATCAGGACCGTCATAGATGCGCAGCCAGCGGTTCTGATTGTTGCCCCACTGGAAGACGCTGAAATCAAGTGTCACGAACTGGGCGCCGGGCGGGCTGATCGTGAACGCGCCGGAAGTTCCAGCGGTGTACGGTCCATCCGCGCCGCCATCGTCCGTAAGGATCCCGACGCACGCTGAGCTCGAGGACGCGTTGTCCAGCACCTGCATCGTATCGCATTGCCATGCGGGAACGAAATGGACCAAGGCACCCTGCGTCTGGGCATCGCTTCCATTCGCATTGGTCACCGTCAAGGTCACGGAGTAGGTGCCCAGCTCCGTGTAGGTGTGCACCGGGTCCTGATCGCTGCTCGTGCCGCCATCGCCGAAGGTCCACGACCAGCCGGTGGGCAGGTTGGTGCTGAGGTCGGTGAATTGCACGACGCCATCGCATGTCACCGTGGGAGAAGCGCTGAAGGCGGCCGTCGGCGGATTGGTGTTCGGTGCGATGATCGCGCTGAAATCCTCGGCTTGTCCGTACAACGGCGCATCACAAGCGCCTCCGGCCTGGCCGATCACATCGGTGACCACCCGCAACCGCAACGGCGTGCCGATCAGGGCGCCGCTCGGAACGATGATCGAGCCGGCAGGAGAGACCTGGCCCAGGGCCGTGGCCATCAATTCATTCGCGGTGAAGCCGCCATCGTTGTTCAGATCGATCCATATCCGCGTGTCGTGCGGGGTATCCTCGTTGTGAACCACCGACCACGCGTAGGATTGACCTTCCGTCACCAACGCGGTATTGCCGCACGAGCGGTCCTGATAGCCCTCAATGCCATCGGGGCTTGAGCTGCTGATGCCGGCGAAATCGAATCCGAGCAGGCCGTAGCCGCAGCAATAAGCGGACGTGCCCGGTGCGCATGCGGCAGGAGCCAACTGCGACTCGAGGTCGATCGTGATGAGGTCCACGGACAATGTGTCGTCCTGACCGTTCGCGTTGACTGCGAGGAGCGAGACCGAATAGGTGCCGCTCATCGCGTAGATGTGGATCGGACTCTGGTCCGTTGATGTCCCACCGTCCCCGAAATCCCAAGTCCAGCCGGTTGGGACATTCTCGCTCAGATCGTTGAACTGCACCGTTCCTGAGCAGCTGAACAACGGGGAGGCCGTGAACGAAGCAATCGGCACCAGGGTGTTCTCGAGCACGGTCACGCTGTAATCCTCGGCCTGGCCGTACTGCACATCGCCGCACGCCTGCGGTGATGGCGTCACCAGGTCGTAGGCGGCGATGATGCGGAGCCGAAGCGGCGTGTTCAACACCGCACTAGCGCCGATCAAGGTGCTGCTGGTGGCACTGGTACCAGTGGCTGAGAGCAGTAGTTCATTGCTGGTGAATGCGCCGGAGTTGTCGAGGTCGAGCCATGCACGGATGGCATGAGAAGCAGCGGTACCAGTGCTCACGGAGAGGTCCAGGGTGGTGCCTTGCAGGAGCGAGATCGGAACGCAAGTGGCATCGAGGTAGCCTTCAGTGGCCGCGTCAGCAGTGGTGTTCGTCACATTCTCGATGACGGTTTCCAGGATCCCGAAGCCGGAGACGGTGCCCACCGATGACGCCGTGCAGGCGGGCACTGGAGGCGTCCAGTCCAATAGCACCGTCACTTCTGCTGTGGCGGTATCGGGCCCGTTGAAGTTGCTGGCGATCAAAGTGACCAGATAAGTGCCGCTCGATGCGAACTGATGCACGGGATTCTGATCGGAGCTCGCTCCTCCATCACCGAAGTCCCATTGCCAGGCACTGGGGAAATTGGTGCTCGCATCGAGGAATGCGAGGCTGCCGTTGCAGCCCAGACTGGCGGCGCTGAAGCCCGCTACGGGTGGCTCATCGAGGGCGTTCCATCCGAAGCGCACGTTGGGCCGCTGTGACAGCTGGATGTGCGTGCCGCCAGGATCGGTGCAGACAGCGGGGTTGGGCGTGTTGCGCTGCACGGCTGCCGTGAATGCGAATGCGTCCTGCCGCACCCTCGCGTTCTGGCCAGCGGTTGCCCCGGTGTAATGGCAAACATCGATCACGAGGTTGGAGGTCCCGTCCCAGAAGTAAGGCGCGTTGAGCGTGTGCTCGCTCCATCCCGCTGCGTCGGTGTAATCCAGCGGACCCCAAACCGAGGAGAGTCCTCCTTCCCAAGTGGCCGTCAGCGCGCTCGCACCGGTGGCACCCATGCGGATGGAGTACCCGATGAGTGTTGTTCCGCTGGGATTCACCACGTCGAAACCGATGGAGGTGATCTGTCCAGCGCTCATGCCGGCTGCTTGAAGTTCGCTGGCCGTGAAGAGCATCTGCAAACGCGAGCCGGGCTGCGTGTTCGCATAGGGCGAAGGGGATTGGTTCGCGCCGTTGGTCAAGGAGCCCGTACCGACTTGTATGTACACCTGTCCCGTCGCGCATTCTGGCGCGAATTGCAGCGATAGGCTCAAGAGGCTGAGGAACAGTGGTTTGCGAATGGGGTGCAGCATGTCTTTCTTTGCCAATCGAGGATGAATGTATCGGAGGTGGCGATCCGTTGAGATGGCATTCCTCAGAATGGCCCGGAATCCATGGGAACCATGTCGACCCCATGCCCGTATATCGACACTGATCGCGGATTCATCGACCATGAAGAGCCGTCTGGCAAAACCTCAACAGCGCCAGCGGGTCGATGATCCAGAGCCACACGAATGAGCTTGCAGCATTGGTCCGACGAGATGGTTCTTCAGCTGCGTGAAGCGGATGGGGCATCGCTCGTGTTCGAGGTTCGCGGCGCGTTCGACCAAGTGATGAAGGAGCGGATCATCTCGGAGGTGGAGTCCTATTCCATGCGATCGTGTGATTCCGTGGTGCTGCGCAAACGCCTCATCAACGTGCTCGTGGAAGGACTCGATAATCTGAGCCATCATTCGGAGGCCGAGCACCAGTCGACCTGCTTCGCGATGTTGCTAGACATAGGGACCGCGTACCGGCTTGTCTTCGGGAATACGGTCCGGCGATCAGTGGCCGAGATGCTGACTCACCGCGTGGCGGTGCTCACCGACATGAGCGATGCCGACCTGAAAGAGCACTTCCTGAAACTGCTGGCGAACGACGGTCGCACGGGGCGAGGCGGCGCAGGGCTGGGTCTGGTGACCATGGTCCGCAAGAGTGGCCGTGAATTCCAAGCGCACTTGTTCCCGGCCGATGAGCAATTCGCTCGCATCGCTTTCGATGCCACGATCCGGCGGGACTAGTCTCTGACGCTCGCGTACTCGGCCAGATGCTCGAATCGCGGCATCAGGCGCCCGGCTCGCATGATCGTTGCGCGCTCGATCATCCCTTCCTCGTCAGGTCCGATCAGGTTTGGAAGCACGCGTTCGATCAGGTCCAGGCCGAAGGCGTCAGAAGCGTCACGCGGAAGCTCGCACGGGAGATTGTCCACGGCCATCACGATGATGCCGCGTTCCGTTGCAGGGGCCACCTCTTTCCCGGTCTCGCGGTCGTATCCGTAGAACGGATCAGCGATGGTGGTGGCTCTCAACGTGCTGTCGATCGGCCCACCGACATCGCAACTGATATCGGCGATCGCTTCCAAGGCGATCCGAGGGTCGCGCAGATCATCCGCGCTCAGGATCTTCGGTCCACGCGGATCCCAGAAATGACAGGCCAGGTACAACTGAGCGCGCCGAGCGTAGGGCATGAATCGGGAGCGGTGACCGCTCGGGTCAGCATGGAATGCGGTCTTGCTGAAAGGCTGGCCATCCTCCCGTTCGTACAAGTCCTGGGTGTTGAGCACGGTGTACACCGGCCCATTGAAGTCACATTCCAGGAATTCCGCAGGTTTCACGCGTGCAACGCCTGCGCGCTCAAGCACGCCCATGGCGCCCTTGCCCACGCGCCCTCCGCCGGTTAGCACGATCCGCAAGTTCTTCGGCAGCGGGAAGGCGTGCAGATGCCGCTCCAACTCTTCCAGATCGTGGCAAGCGTGGGCGGGTTTCAGGTCCGGACCACCGTGGATGAGCTGCCAGGCTCGGAAACCGTTGTAGGCACCGACCACACCGGCCCAATAGCCGAAGGCGAGCACGCGGTCGCCATGCCGGTCCGTGAGCAATTCGTGATCGATGAGCGTAATGCCTTTCTCCACCATGGCGCGCATCAGCTTGCGATTATGAGCTTGCTGCTTTATGGTATGACTGAAGAAGAGGTATGCCTTGCCAGGAAGCAACATGCTCACCGGGACCTCCTTCACGCCGATGATTAGGTCGCGATCGCCGAGGTCGTCGACCAGT
>JAGODO010000292.1 GCA_017998165.1 Flavobacteriales bacterium
GGGTCAAGGTGCTCAGATCGATCTCGATCAGCTGGTCGAAGTACTTGGCGGGATCGGCGTACACCTCGGGGTCACCGGTGAGGTCGTCGGCGATCGCATCGGCCATCGCGGCGACGTCCGTGCGACCGGTGGCCTTCAGGTAGCGGCGCATGCTGTCATCGTAGCCGAAGGTGCTGGTGGTGGCTCCTATCTCCGCGCCCATGTTGGCGATGGTGCCTTTGCCGGTGCAGCTCATGTTGATCGCACCCTCGCCGAAGTACTCCACGATGGCACCGGTTCCTCCCTTCACGGTGAGGATGCCGGCCACCTTCAGGATGACGTCCTTCGGAGCGGTCCAGCCGTTGAGTTTGCCGGTGAGCTTCACGCCGATCAGTTTGGGGAATTTGAGTTCCCAAGGCAGGCCGCTCATCACGTCGCAGGCATCGGCACCGCCCACGCCGATGGCGACCATGCCCAAGCCGCCGGCGTTCACCGTGTGGCTGTCGGTACCGATCATCATGCCGCCGGGGAAGGCGTAGTTCTCCAGCATCACTTGGTGGATGATGCCCGCACCGGGCTTCCAGAAGCCGATGCCGTACTTGTTGCTGATGCTCTCCAGGAAATTGAACACCTCGTTGCTCTTGTTGAGCGCGTCCTGCAGGTCCTGCTTGGCGCCAACACGGGCCTGTATGAGGTGATCGCAGTGAACGGTGCTGGGCACGGCCACCTTGGCGCGGCCGGTGGTGCTGAACTGCAGCAGCGCCATCTGGGCGGTGGCGTCCTGCATGGTCACGCGGTCCGGAGCGAAATCGACATAGTCCTTGCCGCGACCGAAGGCCTGTTTCGCATCCCCCTCCCAGAGGTGGGCATAGAGGATCTTCTCGGTAAGCGTAAGCGGCTTGCCCACCGCCTTGCGGGCGGCAGCAACACGTGAGGGGAAGCGGCTGTAAACCGCCTTGATCATGTCGAGGTCGAAGATCTGGGACATCAGCGCGTGAAGGGACTTGGGTTCGTGCCGCGAAGTTATCCCTCCGGTCGTTCGCCCCCAGCAGTCGGGCATGGGTTATCGACGATCGGTCGATGGTCGATTTGGCCGATCCGCGGCCGCGACTACCTTCACACGCCTTTTCCACCAAAGGCATCCACCCCCGACACGTCGGGATGAAACACATGCCGCTCGCTTTCACTCGCCCACACCTGTGGCAGAAGCGTTCCGTTCTGTTCGGATCGCTGGCGATGCTCATCGGAGCCGTGGTCGCGTTGGACCTCACGCCGGCCCCGGTGCTTTATCGGCTGGCGCTCGGCCTCGACATGGTGATCATCTCCGTTCTGGCCGTGCTGTTCTTCCGCCTGACGAGGGGGGGCATGTTCGCCGAGTGATCCGAGCGCGGCGCAATTCAGGCGACCTCAATTCCCTGTATCCCGGATCGATAACGCTCGATGATCGAAGCGCCGATCCCGATTCCTTCCGGCAGCGTGATCGCGCCATTCGCGCCGTAGACGAGACCGCCCTCCACCGGATCCTCCTGGAACATCAGCGGCGTATCCATGTCGAAGTACTTCGCACAGGGGCTGGTGGTGGCCAGGGCCGCCGCAGCGCTCCAAGCCAGGCGTGACTCCAGGAATCCACCGATCTGCACCTCCATGCCAGCGGCTTCCGCGAGCGCGATGATCTTCTTCGCCTTGAACAAGCCGCCGCTCTTGCCGAGCTTGATGTTGAAGCGTTGACAGGCCCCGAGGTCGATCAGTCGCTCAGCATCATGGTGATCGCAGCAGCTTTCATCAGCCATGATCGGGATCGGTGACGCCTCCTTCACCCGGCGCATCTCCATGTACTGCCATCGGGGGATCGGTTCCTCGCAATGCTGGATGCCCTGATCGCCGAGCGCATTGAGCACCCGTATCGCGGTGTCGGGATCCCAGCCCTGGTTCGCATCGATGCGCAACGGAAGGATCGAAGAGATCCGTTCGCGTATGGCGCGGATCCGCCTGATATCCAGATCACCGTCGCCGCCGAGCTTCACCTTGACCACAGGGAACCCGGCGCGAACGATGTCCTCCGCATCGGTGGCCATCTGCCCTGGATCGCCTATGCTCACCGTGTAGTCCGTGAAGAGATCCGACCGTTCCTTGCCGCCGAGGAACTTCCACAGCGGCAGATCAGCGGCTTGTGCGCTGATGTCGTGCAAGGCGATATCGAACGCGCTCTTGATGCTGTTGTTCCCGAAGATGAGCCGGTCCATCACCGCGGGCGCTCCTTCGATGTCCGTAGCGTCATGTCCGATCAGTGCCTTGGCCAGGTGCGCGCCGACGCTGAGGCAGGTCTCGGCGGTTTCCCCGTTGATCGTCCAGAACGGGCTGCATTCGCCGTGGCCGATTAGGCCATCATCCGTTCGCACGATCACCACCACATTGTCCGCTTCCAAGTTCGGGCCGAGGGAGGTGATGAAGGGCTTCTTCAGCGGGATGCGAAGGCGGAGCAGCGAGATATTCGCGATGCGTGTCATGTCAAGGCCGATGCTCAAATAGAAGACATGCCATCGAACGCGCAACATCAACTTTGCACCATTCCACCAGAACATGCGGATCCCATTTATTACCACAGGTCTCGTCCTTGCCACCATGATCATGGCGCAACCCGGAGCCTTGGACCCCACATTCGGCAATGGCGGCTTCATCCAGCTCGACCCGGGTGCCGGAACGGACATGTTCAACGATGGGGCTTACGGCGTGGCCTCGCTTGCTGACGACCGGGTCCTGGTCACGGGTTATTCCATGGTGGACGGCGAATTCCTGGGCGTGGTACTGCGGCTCAACGCGGATGGGAGCCTGGATGAAGGCTTCGGCGAAAACGGGATCCGTTTCATCCAAGCCGGGACGATCACTACGGGTTTCGACCTCGCCGTGCTCGGGGACGGCAGCATCATGGTGGCCGGATATTCCTACGCGTCGTTCGGGCAAAGTGACGTGATGCTCGCCAAACTCACCTCGGAAGGATCATTGGATACAGGATTCGGCACCAACGGGATCGTGCTCACATCGATCGGTGCAGGCCTCGACCTTGGATATGCGGTCTCCATCCAGCCCGACGGCCGCATGGTCGTTTGCGGCAGTTCGGCTGATGCGAATGGAGTGGACAATGGCCTGGTGCTGCGCTTCAATGAGGACGGTGCGCTGGACAACAGTTTCAGCGGTGACGGCTACGCGGTGATCACCGCCTGGCAGGAAGCTGATCGCTTGTGGGACCTGGCGCTGCTGCCCGATGGCAGCATCGTGGCCGCCGGCATGCGGGGCACGAATGAGGATATGAAGACCATGCTGGTCAAGTTCGACAGCAACGGGGTTCCGGACGCGTCGTTCGGCAGCAACGGGGTGTTGATACCCGACCTGTTGGGCACAAAGGATGGGGCCTATGGAGCGGTGCCCAGCGGCGATGGATTCCTGGTATGTGGCAAGTGCGGCGAGGACCTTGACGCCCCTGATGCGTTCGTCGCCCGTTTCAACGGCGACGGAACGATCGATACGGGATTCAATGGCACCGGCATGGCTTTCATGAACGCTGTCGATACGTCGGTCGCGCGCGACGTGATCCTCCAGTCAGACGGTAGGATCCTGGTCTGCGGCACCACAGGTCCCGAACTCTCCAATGACCCGCGCGACCTGCTGCTTGGGCGGTTCCTGTCGGACGGCACACCGGACAACTCGTTCGGCACCGATGGGGTGGTCATCACGGACCTGGGCGACGGCTTCACCGACGCACAGGCCATGGCGTTGCGGGCAGATGGCCGCATACTGGTGGCCGGGATAACGATGGGGAATGACAACGACATTGTGGTCGCGCGCTACCTCGCCGACGCATGCGCGGTATTCCCGAACGTCTCCCCGGAAGGTCTTGTCCTTTGCCCCAACGCCACAGGGGATCTTTCAACGGAGGCTTTCGACAGCTACCAATGGTACAAGAACGGCGCGGAGATCCCTGGGGCCACTGGACAAGCACTCACCTTGACCTCGGCGGATGACGTAGGCTCCTGGTTCATGGTGCGCACCACGATCGACACCTGCTTTGGCTTCTCTGATAGTGTACTTGTGGACGGTTACACATTCCTCCCCCCCTCCATCACTAACACGGGTGACGCCCCGAACCTGATCGGCGACAACAGCGAACAGATCTACTGTCAGGGTGATGATCCGGTGCTGGTATTGGGTGCACCCTACGACACGAACGTGCAGTGGTCCGTGAACGGCGAACCGATTCCCGGAGCGAACGACACGCTTTACGCCGTGCCGGGTTCAGGCAGCTACACCGTGGAAGGCGCGCCGTCGGTTTGTCCGGACTTCATCCAGGACGCGGTTACCATCGAGATGGACTTTCATCCGTACGTGCAACCAACGATCTACCAGTCAGGCATATTACTGTGTCCCCAACCGGAAGGGTTGAGTTCCCAGTGGTACTACAATGGCCAGCCCGTGGCGGGGTTCGAACAGTGCGTGATCCCGATCGACGCGGGGAACTACACCGTGTTCGTGGATTATGGCGACAGTTGTTCCGTGCTCTCCGCGCCGTTCTATTTGGTGGGACTGGATGAGTACGAGCTTGCGGACATGAAGGCCTCCCCTGTTCCTACCCCCGATCGTGTCACAATCACATGGGCAGATGGCGGTCCGATCCGGGATTGGCGGGTGATCGACGTGACCGGTCGCATCGTGCGTTCGGGAACGAAAGCGACTTCGCCGCTGACCATCGATCTCGGTACGTTGGATGTCGGGCGGTATCGCTTCCTTTCTGGCGATGGGCGCTCGCTACCGCTG